>NZ_LWBK01000043.1:0-25454 GCF_001614195.1 Bacillus sp. VT 712
AAATAAACAATTATGCCTAAAATAATTGAACCAATCCAACTAATTAATCCTATTTTCGTAACTAATTTTTCCCAATCACCAATCCAAAAGTACAGAATGATTAAATGAACAATAACTAAAGGTACTGAAATTATTGCTAATAGTTTTTTTAACATATTTATCCCTCCAAGCATTATTATACTATTATTCTTGGAAAATTTTCCAACACCTTTGCCTTCCAATAGCAACAATCTTTTAGAAAAGAGCCAAATTTTTAGACGTATTTTGTTGTATATTGGTCAGACAAATATAAATGTTTGAGTAGCTTTTGTTTCGGTAATGAAAGTAGTACAATGTTGATTAAGTTAGTAGTCATCAGTTAGGAGATTAAGTAATGGACTTTGATACAATTAAGGAATACTTAACGCTTGAAGGTGTGCTTGAACTTTTAAAAGAATATCAATCATTTGGCATTATACCGGGATTATTACTTCCTATTCTTGAAGCATTTATTCCAATTTTACCTCTTTTTGCTTTCGTTATGGCAAATGCTGCAGCATTTGGCTTATGGCTAGGGTTTCTAATTTCGTGGGTCGGGTCATGTGTAGGGGCGATTATTGTTTTTCTTATCTTTCGTCGATATGGACAAGCTCGCTTCTTGAATTTTATAAGTAGACATGCTCAAATTCGAAAGATTATGACTTGGGTTGAACGTCATGGGTTTGGTCCACTGTTTTTAATGCTATGCTTCCCATTTACTCCGTCAGCTGCTATTAATGTTGTTGCTGGCTTATCTAGGGTCAGTATGTCACAATTCGTATTAGCAGTTTTAGCAGGAAAAATGGTGATGATCTTTATGATGAGCTTTATAGGAGCTGACTTTATCTCCTTTATAAAACAGCCTACAAAAGCTATTGTTGTTTTAATTGTTGTTTTTGTATTATGGATTGTGGGAAAACAAATAGAGAGACGTCTAAATGTTCGTACAAATCAGTAGTAAAAATGAAGAGAGATTTTCTTTTCTGAATTCATGATTTCGATTTTGTAGAATATATGTTAAAATAAGGATAAAATTAGCAGGTTTTGCTAATCTCTCTAGAAGCCTTACATGTTCTTTACCTCACTTTAATCTGTTGATTTCCCTGTTTTCTGAAAAGTTATGAATGTTTTGGACAATTCTCTACTACATATGTTAGTAAAAGGATTGTTTAATTCATCGCTTTTGCACATGCTTTACGAATACGACGTGCTTGTCGTCAAGTAAAAGGGGGCTATGCATAGTATGAAGGCAAGCCTGTTCTTATGAACGTTCATACTATGTGGTAGGAGATGAGATTAAAAGATAAGGTGGCAATTATTACAGGCGCTGCAAATGGATTAGGCTTTGAAGCTGCACGAATTTTTGCAAAAGAAGGGGCAAAAGTAGCACTCGTTGATTATGATCAAGCTTTAGGTGAAGAGAAAGCAAAGGTTTTACGAAATGAAGGTGGAGACGTCACGTTCTTTCAAGTTAATGTGGCAGATCGTGATAATGTAGATGGAATGGTAGAAGAAGTAGTAGAAGCCTACGGCAAGATAGACATTTTAGTTAACAATGCCGGAATTACCAGAGATGCAATGTTAACTAAGCTAACAATGGAAGACTTTCAAGCAGTTATTAACGTTAACTTGACCGGTGTTTTTAACTGTACACAAGCTGTTGTCCCTCATATGGTGGCTCAAGGTAGAGGGAAAATTATTAGTACCTCATCTGTTTCAGGCGTATATGGGAATGTTGGACAAACCAATTACGCAGCGGCAAAAGCTGCGGTCGTAGGAATGACTAAGACTTGGGCGAAAGAACTTGGGCGTAAAGGAATCAACGTAAATGCCGTTGCGCCAGGGTTTATCGAAACGAACATGGTAGCTGCTGTTCCAGAGAAAGTCATTAATCAAATGAAGTCGACGATTCCGCTTCAAAGATTAGGACAGCCTTCTGATATTGGCTATGCATACTTATATTTAGCATCAGATGAATCTAATTATGTAAACGGAACCGTATTACATGTCGATGGTGGAATTATGATGTAATAGGAAAAATAAACCGTTTTGGCAATGAGCCAAAACGGTTTATTTTATTGGATTTCTTTACGCAAGTCCAGTAAAATAAATGGTAACAAAAAGGATAAAAATCGATAAAAGTATAGAAAAAGAACTTGTTGAACGTCACGTTTTTTTTGTGGCGTTCAAATTCGTTAGGGGTGAACAAGATGCTACAGTTTATGCTGGGTAGGTCTGGAAGTGGTAAAACAACAGCGTGTTTAAATGCTATTCGCCAAGAATTGGTGCGAGAGCCACTGGGCAACCCAATTATTTATATTGTTCCAGAGCAAATGACCTTCCAATCAGAGTATGAGCTTATCCAAACGCCGGGATTGGGCGGGATGATGAGAGCTCAAGTTTATAGTTTTACGCGTTTGGCGTGGCGAGTTCTCCAGGAAGCAGGCGGCATTAGCCGTTATCATATTGATCAAACGGGCATGCATATGATGCTCAGAAAAATTATAGAGCAACAAAAAGAAGAGCTCACTTTATTTGCAGCAGCATCTGAAAAAGAAGGGTTTATTACAAAGCTAGAACAAATGTTGAAAGAATTTAAGCAGTATGGATTAGAGCCTGAATCGTTAGGGGCTCTGCAACAAGAGTTTAAAGACAATAACGAGCACGTGCTAGCGGACAAGCTGCATGATTTAGGAATTATATATCAAGAACTAGAAAAGCAGCTGCTAATGAAATATGTAGATAGCGAAGATTATTTAAAACTATTAGCTGAAAAAATTCCGCTTTCCTCATATTTAAAGAAAGCGGTTATTTATGTCGATGGATTTCATCATTTCACAAAGCAAGAACTAGATGTCTTAGTTGAACTTATGAAAGCTTGTTCAGATGTAACTGTCGCATTGACCGGAGATCATACACAAGCAAGTTATATACCAACTGATTTGCAGCTCTTTAGATTAACTGGAGAAACATATAGAGAATTAACAACAGCAGCACTAGAACATGGAATTGAAATAAAAGACCCTGTTTTATTAAAGGATAATATTCGCCATGCAAACAGCCCAGAGCTGTCTCATTTGGAGAAGTATTATGATGAGCGTCCAGCTGCTGAATTTTCTCAAAAGCCAACTCACATTTCTTTATATCCTGCTGTGAGTCGTCGTGCAGAGGTAGAAGGAATTGCAAGAGAAATTCAGCTACTAGTTAAAGACTCCAATTATCGGTATCGAGATATTGCTCTAGTTGTTCGAAATAAAAATGACTACGGCGAATTAATTGAAACCGTATTTCGTGATTATGAAATTCCATACTTTATTGATCAAAAAAGAGCAATGTTCCATCACCCAATCATTGAGTTTATTCGTTCCAGTTTAGAGGTAGTGAGTGGTTCGTGGCGCTATGAAAGTATTTTTCGTGCTATTAAGACGGATATGTTTTTTTCGATAGAGGCTGAGGTTGAAGCATTGAGAGAAGGTATGGATCAATTTGAAAACTACGTATTAGCATACGGGATTCAAGGTACTAAGTGGACGAATGGTGAAAGGTGGAAATACCGAAAATATCGTTCATTAGAGGATATGAATCTACCAAAAACGGATGAGGAAGTACAGTTTGAAGAAAAAATTAATGAGCTAAAAGAACTTGTTGTAAACCCACTTATGAAACTACAGCAGGCCTTAAAGAAAGGAAAGACGGGAGAGGAAAAAGCAAAAGCTCTTTATCTCTTTTTGACAGAGCTAAGCATCCCACAAAAAATTGAGAAGCTTCGTGACCATTGTGAAGAAAATGGAAAGGTACAGGAAGCACGGGAACATGAACAAGTATGGAAAGCTGTCTTAAACCTGTTTGATCAATTTGTAGAAATGATGGGAGAAGAAAAAGTGTCCATCAAGCTATTTGCTGAGCTTTTTGAGACAGGATTAGATAGCATGCAGTTTGCTATTGTCCCACCATCCCTTGACCAAGTCCTTGTTGCAAGCTTTGAACGCTCTCGTTTTTCTAATATTAAAGCTACCTTTATCGTAGGTGTGAACGATGGTGTAATACCAGCTAAGCCGCAGGGAGACAGTATTTTATCTGATCAAGACCGCGACGAATTATTCAAATCAGGTGTGACGCTAGCTCCAACTGGTAAGCAGCAGCTGTTTGATGATCAGTTCTTGATTTATTTAGCGCTTGTAAGTTCTGAAGAAAAGTTATATATCAGCTACCCACTAGCGAATGATGAAGGGAAGTCTTTGCTTCCGTCTTTAGTTATTAACCGACTGAAAGAGCTCTTTCCACTACTTGAAGAAACGTTGTTAATGAATGATCCTACAAGTTTAGAAGAGGAAAAGCAGCTTGACTATATTGCGAATCCGTTGTCTACGATGGCTTATTTAGCAAGTAACTTACAGGCTTGGAAACGACATTATCCAATGAGCGATGCATGGTGGGACGTTTATAACTTTTATATGACTTCAGACTGGAAAACGTATAGTCAAAGAGTTCTGAGCAGCTTATTTTATCAAAACGATGCAAAGCGATTAAGTAAAAAGACGAGTGAGCGCTTGTATGGAAAACATATTCAAGCAAGCGTATCACGCATGGAGAAGTTTGAAGCCTGTCCTTATTCGCATTTTGCTTCTCATGGCTTAAAGCTGAAGGATCGAAAAGTATTTCAGCTAGCGGCACCTGATATTGGTGAGCTTTTTCACGCAGCGTTAAAGCATATTTCGGATAAGTTACGAACTGGTGAGAAAGATTGGAAGCAGTTAACGAAAAAAGATTGTCAATCCCTTTCAGCCACTGCAGTTCAAGAATTAGCGCCGCGCTTACAAAACGAAATATTGCTGAGCTCGAATCGTCATCAATATCTCGCATATAAGTTACAGCAAGTAATTGAAAGAGCGTCGATTGTATTAAGCCAACATGCAAGAGCGAGCGGTTTTGTACCAGTTGGACTAGAGTTAGGATTTGGTCCTAATGCAGAGCTACCTTCCATGACCTTTACGCTTCCAAATGGGCATACGATGGAGCTAGTCGGACGAATTGATCGAGTGGATAAAGCAGAAAGCTCTAAAGGGATACTACTTCGGATTGTCGATTATAAATCGAGTGACAAAGCGTTAAATTTACTGGAGGTCTATTATGGACTTTCACTTCAAATTCTCGCATATTTGGATGTAGTGGTAACTCACGCTGAGCAGCTTTTGAAAACTAACCAAGGTGCTTTACCTGCAGGTGTTTTATATTTCCACGTTCATAATCCGATGGTTAATAGTACAAATAGTCTGAGTGAAAATCAGATTGAAGAAGAAATCTTTAAGAAATTTAAGATGAAAGGCTTACTGCTAGGTGATGAAGAAGCGGTTCGCCTAATGGACGAAACGCTTGAGTCCGGTCATTCACAAATTATCTCAGCTGGTATTAAAAAAACAGGTGGTTTCTATGCGAATTCTTCTATTGCATCTGAAACGGACTTTACACATCTTAGACAATATGTACGTAAAAAGTTTGTGGAGGCAGGGACAGAAATTACCGAAGGTAAAATTGACATTGCTCCCTATAAACTTAAAGATAAAACACCGTGTGCTTTTTGTGACTATCGTTCGATTTGTCAATTTGATGAAGCATTAAGCGAAAATGAATATCGTCAGTTAAGAAATGAAAATCAAAATAGCATTCTAGAAAAAATACGAGAGGAGGATAAGCATGAGTCAGGAACGAATGAGTAAGCCAGCGGATTCGCAGTGGACAGATGACCAGTGGAAAGCCATTGTATCATCTGGGCAAGATATTTTAGTAGCAGCCGCCGCAGGTTCAGGGAAAACAGCTGTGTTAGTTGAGCGTATTATTCGAAAAATTATCGATCCTGAAAATCCAGTGGACGTCGACCGTTTGTTAGTCGTAACGTTCACAAACGCTTCAGCAGCAGAGATGCGTCATCGTATAGGAGAAGCTTTAGAAAAAGAGTTAAAGGTAAATCCATCTTCCTTACATTTAAGAAGACAGCTACACTTACTAAACCGATCGTCTATTTCAACTCTTCATTCATTTTGTCTGGAAGTTATTCGCACCTATTACTATATGATTAACTTAGATCCAGGTTTTCGAATCGCAGACGATACTGAAGCGGAACTCTTAAGAGAAGAAGTATTAGACGAGCTTTTTGAAGAGCAGTATAGCCTTGAAGGTAATCAATCATTCTTTGAATTGGTGGACCGCTATACGAGTGACCGTCATGACTTGGACGTGCAGCATATGGTTCGCAGATTATACGATTTTGCTCGTTCTAATCCAAATCCAAATAGGTGGTTAGATATGCTCCTTCGCCAATATAGCATTGATGAAGAAGCTACAATTGACTCTCTTCCATTTATGAGTTTTTTAATGGACGAAGTGAAAAAGCAGCTGAGCGGTGTTCAAGCTATGCTAAACCAAGCCTCTAGGCTCACAACCATGCCTGGAGGTCCAGCCCCAAGAAAAGTAAATATTGAAGATGATTTAGCTCAGGTTAACCGTATGCTTGCAGCTGGCACTTTTGCTGAGCTACATGAACATATGCAAATTCTTAGCTTTACGCGTTTAAAGCCGTGTAAAGGTGACGAGTATGATGTTGCCTTACTTGATGAGTTTGGAGAGCTTCGTAAAAAAGCAAAAGCAGCTCTTGAAAAATTGCAAGGTGATTTATTTTCTCGTCCGCTCAGTGGATACATGAGTGACTTTCAGAAAATGTATCCTGTAGTAGAAGTTCTCGTATCGCTTGTAAGGAAGTTTGGTAATCGCTATGAAGCAGAAAAGAGAGCGAAAGGGCTCGTGGACTTTTCAGACTTAGAACATTATTGCTTGCAAATTTTAAGCCATTCTGTAGATGGAAGGGTTGAACCTTCTGAAGTCGCTTATAAATATAAAACGCAGTTTGTTGAGGTTTTAGTAGATGAATACCAAGATACGAATATGGTACAAGAGACCCTCATTCAGCTTGTGACGCATAATGATGGTAAAAATGGTAACCTTTTTATGGTTGGTGACGTCAAGCAATCTATTTATCGCTTTCGTTTAGCAGAACCGTTTCTGTTCCTTGGAAAATATAAAACTTTTACACATGACGGTCGAAAAAATGGTATGAAAATTGACTTGAATAAAAACTTCCGCAGTCGCTCTGAGATTATCGATGCGACCAACTTTATCTTTCAGCAGTTAATGGATGAAGAAGTTGGCGAAATCGCCTATGACAATGATGCATCTTTGAAGCTAGGAGCATCGTATCCTAGCAGTAGTGAGATGGAGTCTGAACTTTTGCTCATTTCCAAGGAAGGTGGAGCAGAGGAAGAAGAGTCGGATTTAGTAGAGTTTTCAGAAGCAGAGCTAGAAACAGCTCAGCTAGAAGCTCGCGCAATGGCTCGGAAGATAAAACAGCTTGTTCAAGATCGTTTTCAAGTATACGATCGTAAGCTAGATGTGATGCGAAACGTAACGTATCGAGATTTTGTTATTTTACTGCGTTCTATGCCTTGGGCACCACAAATTATGGAAGAGTTTAAGCAAGAAGGAATTCCTGTTTATGCAGATCTTTCATCAGGGTATTTTGATGCAACGGAAGTAATGATGATGATGTCTTTATTAAAAGTCATTGATAATCCATATCAAGATATTCCGCTTGCTTCTGTATTGCGTTCTCCAATTGTAGGCTTGTCAGATGAAGAGCTTGCTTTAATTCGTGCTGAGGATAAGAAGGGAACGTACTATGAAGCGATGAAAAATTATGTGCGCATATCTCCTGAAGGAAATCTTCAAGAAAAGCTTCATCATTTTGCCATAAAGCTTAGTGAGTGGAGAACAAAAGCACGTCAAACTTCTTTATCTACACTTATCTGGCAAATTTATCGTGATACAGGATTTTATGAGTTTGTAGGAGGTCTGCCTGGAGGTAAGCAGCGTCAAGCAAACTTAAGAGCTTTATATGACCGTGCACGTCAATATGAAGCGACGTCGTTTCGAGGCTTATTCCGCTTTCTACGGTTTATTGATCGTATGAAAGAGCGTGGAAATGATTTAGGAACGGCAAGGTCTTTAGGTGAGCAAGAAGATGTTGTTCGTTTAATGACAATCCATAGCAGTAAAGGTTTAGAGTTTCCTATTGTTTTCGTAGCTGGATTGAATCGTAAATTTAATCTAATGGATTTAAATAAATCTTATATTCTAGATAAAGAACTTGGCTTCGGTTCTAAATATATTGATCCAAAGCTTCGTATTACGTACCCAACGTTGCTTCAGCAAGTAATGAAACAAAAAATGAAAAAAGAAAGCATTGCCGAAGAGATGCGTGTTTTATATGTAGCGCTGACACGTGCTAAAGAAAAATTAATTTTAGTAGGAACTGTAAAAGATGCTGAGGCTCAAATGAAAAAATGGAGTCACGTGTTGACCCATGATCAATGGGAACTGCCGGCTTATATGCGTGTAGATGCAAAGTCTTATCTTGATTGGATTGGTCTTGCTCTGGCCAGACATCGTCACTTCGAAAAATGGATACCAGAAGAACAAAGAGCGGTGTTGCAAGAGGTGTATGAGCACAGCTCCAAGTGGGAAATTCAAACGATCCAAGCGGCGGAGCTATCTGAACAGCTTGTTGAAGAACAATTGGAGCATGAAGAACTGTTAGCTGCGGTACAAAAAGGTGATCAAGTTCATATTGAAAGTATCCATAAAGAACGCATTGAAGAGCGATTACGTTGGGAGTATGGTCATTTAGAAGCAACAACACATCGCTCTAAGCAATCTGTTTCTGATTTAAAGAGACAGTACCAAGCGAGCGGTGAAGAACAAGAAAGTCAGCTTATAACAGGCTTTAAGTCAACCATTGAAGATCGCCCGGCCTTTATGCAGTCGCATTCATTAACCGCAGCAGAACGTGGAACAGCTGTGCATACAGTGATGCAGCATTTACCATTTAAGGGATCGTTAACAATTGAAGCCGTACAAGAGCTTATTGATTCCCTCGTTACCAATGAAATTTTAACAACTGAGCAAGCAGAAAGTATTAACCCTTCTGACATTGCTCAATTTACGGAAAGTTTCATTGGACAACAGCTCAAAGAAGCAGAAAAGGTTTATCGTGAGCTGCCGTTTAGCTTAAATGTTTCAACGGAAGAAGTATACGGGTGGAACGATAATGAAGCAATTTTAGTCCAAGGGATTATAGATTGCTTATATGAATGGAATGGTCAGCTAATCCTCGTTGATTACAAAACCGATGATATAAAAAATCGCTTTAGCAATGACTTTAACAGCGCTGAAGAAATCTTGAAAAACCGCTATGAAGTGCAGCTGAAGCTGTATCGAAAAGCGGTAGAAACCATCGTGAAAAAGCCGATAGCACATAGCTATTTATATTTTTTAGATGGTGGACATGTAATAGAAATAGAAGAGTAAAAAGAAGGCGAGCTTTTCGTCTTCTTTTTGTCAAGAAAAGGTGGGGAGCACATGAGGTTATTACATACGGCCGACTGGCACTTAGGGAGAACCTTAGAAGGTAGGAGCAGAATTGAAGAACAAGCTCAGTTCTTAGATGAGTTAGCTCAAATTGTAAAGGAAGAAAAAATCGACGCAATTTTAATGGCCGGTGATGTATTTGATACCGTTAATCCGCCCGCAGCAGCAGAGCAATTATTTTATGATAGTATGTCGAAGCTGAGTGAAAAAGGTAAGCGTCCAATTATTGTAATTGCGGGTAACCATGATAATCCCGATCGCTTATCTGCAGCCTCTCCGCTTGCATTTGAACAAAATATTACGCTCATAGGTTTACCGACAACTGATGTACAAGAGATTTACCTTCCAACTGTTGAAGAAACGTTAAAAGTAGGTGCACTTCCTTATCCATCAGAATCAAGATTAAAGGAAATGTTGGCTGAGGAAGACGATGAATTGTTGCTTCGAAACTCATATGATGAGCGAGTAGGCGAAATCTTTTTAAAGATGAGCTCACATTTTACAAACGACAGTGTAAACATTGCCATGAGTCATATCTATGTTGCGGGAGGAAGCTCAACAGATTCTGAACGGCCAATTGAAGTAGGTGGAGCGTATGCGGTGGCAGCGTCAAGCCTTCCAGCGGCAGCTCAGTACGTAGCGCTTGGGCATCTTCACCGACCGCAGGACATCAAGCGAGCTTCTACAAAAGCTCGTTATTCGGGTTCACCCCTTGCCTATAGCTTTTCTGAATCAGGCTATACCAAATCCGTAACGATACTCGATGCTAAGCCGGGAGAAGAAGTGAAGGTAACGGAAATTCCTTTATCAAGCGGAAGACCACTTACAAGATGGAAAGCGAAAAACGGTATCGCAGAAGTGTACCAGTGGCTGGATGAAGGAAAAGATAGCACTGCTTGGATTGATTTAGAGATTCACTTAGAAGATGCATTGTCTCTTGAAGAAATTCACCGATTACGTAAGCTGCACAAAGGGTTCATTCATATCCGACCGGTTTTTAAAGAGGAAGAAACTGTTCAAGTTCAACAAGAACAGCGAAACGTTCCAATCGAAGAGTCGTTTGCTAAATTCTATCGGAAGCAAACGGGGGGAGCGACACCAAGCGACGAGTTGGTTCAACTCTTTTTATCATTGATTCATACACGAGAAGCAGAAGAGGAGGAGTAGAAGATGAAGCCAATTACGTTAACAATAGCAGGCTTGCACAGCTTTAGAGAAAAACAAGTTATCGATTTTACAAGCTTATGTTCTGGCGGTGTGTTCGGTATTTTTGGTCCAACAGGCAGTGGTAAATCTTCTATTTTAGATGCGATGACTCTTGCGCTTTACGGCAAAGTAGAAAGGGCAGCTAACAACACGCATGGCATTTTAAATCACGCCGAAAACGAAGTGAAAGTTGCTTTTACGTTTGAATTAGAAAATGCAAATCATAAAAAGCGCTATACCGTCGAGCGTAGCTTCAAGCGTTCAGATGAAATGCGAGTAAGGTCAGCAACCAGCCGTTTTATTGAAGTAGGAGATGAAACAATCGTACTGGCTGATAAAACAAATGACGTAAACCAGCAGGTTCAGTCGCTATTAGGTTTAACAATCGACGACTTTACGCGCGCTGTTGTATTGCCACAAGGGAAATTTGCTGAGTTTTTATCATTGAAAGGCACGGAGCGCCGTCAAATGCTGCAGCGTTTATTTAATTTAGAGCAGTACGGTGATCAACTTAACAAAAAAATTCGTTCAAATGTTCAGCTATTAAAAGGTGAAATTGATACGATTTCTGCAGAGCAGACGGGATTAGGGGAAGCATCAGAGGAAAGTGTTAAGCAAGCAGAGCAGGTCCTTCAAGAGCGTATCATTTTGCTGGAAAAGCGTGAGTGCGAACTGAAAGACATTGAAAAGTTGTACGATGAACAAACTGCGATTTGGAATGATATGCAAATCAAACATGAATTAGAAGAAACGTTAAAAGAATTAAATGAGCAAGAGCTGCTTATAAATGAGAAGCGAAAACAAGTAGCTATAGCTGAAGAAGCAAAAAAATTGTTGCCATATCTAAACGCGTACGAGCAGCTTACGGTGAAAAAGCAAAAGACTCGTCAAAACGTATCAGCTATTCAAGAGAAGCTGCGTACCCAGTATGATAAGTATGAAAAAAGCCAGGTGGCGTATGACCAAGCACGGTTAACGAAACAGCAAGAACAGCCAAAGCTCTTTATTCGGAAAGAACAGTTAGAGCAAGCGAAAAAAATTCAAGAACTGATACAGGAGCTAGAAAAGAACTACGTTGAAAAGCAAGCAGCATATAACCAGGCCTCAGCTGATGTAAAAGAGAGTTTGGAAGTGCTACAAAAGCTTGAAGCACAGTTAGAAAAAGGGAAATTGCTTCAAAGTAGCTTGAAAAAAGAATTAGAAACGGTAAAAGTTTCTGACACAGAGCGTGAACAAGTTTATGAAGCTGCAATAAAAGCAGAAAAAGCAGTGGAATTAAAGAGAGTTATAAAAGAACAAGAAGAAAAAGTACAGAAAAAGCAGTTAGAGCTGAAAGCAACTGAAGCAAACATTGAAAAACAAAAAGAGTTAAAACAAAGTCAAGCTTCTCAAGCACAAAAGCTATTTGTATCCACTCAGCGCACGTATCATATCGTTTGTGAGCGTGAACGTGAATTTGAACAGCTTTTTAGCTCGGTAAATCGTCAATTACAGTCACTGCGTGAGCAACAAATGAAGGAAAAGGTTAACCACTTAGCTCACCAGCTAGCCGATGGTCTCAGTGAAGGAAAACCATGTCCAGTGTGCGGTTCAAATGACCACCCTTCACCTGCAGTATCTAATGAGGTACACACCAACTTACAATTGGATGAACAGATTACCAGTTATGAATCAGAGAAGCATATACTAGATGAGCAAAAGCAAGAGTACGGAGCGTTAAAACTTCGCTTAGAGCAGCTTCATTCAATGTTACTCGATGCTTACCCCGAGGTCGCTGATACGAAGTATGACTTGCCGGCTATCCAGCCGTTAGAAGAGAATGGCGGTGAATACAGCACTAGGTTAAAAATTGAGCTGAAAGCCTTACAGCAAGATTACATTGAAGTTCGCGAGAAGCAATCAGACTTGTTACAGCGCTATAAACAAAGTGAAAAGCAGCAGCAAGATTTACTGTTTAGCAAGCAGCAACTCATAAAAGAGGTGGAAAATTTTACTGAAGAGTTAAGTAAGCACAACGACCATCAGGATACGCTTATTAAAGAATGGCATCAGCTATATCCACATCTAGAGATGAATAACATTCATGAAGTTCAAGAAAAAATGAAATTGCGAATTGCAGAGGAGCGAACACTTGTTGAACGCATCAATAAAAGCTATCAGTTTTTTGATGAACACCAACTTAAAATTGCGCATACAAGAGAAGGGTATGATCAAGCAACGCGTAAGAGTGTTCAGTTAGAAGCAGAACAGAAAAACCTTCATCAAGCCCTCCAAGAACAAAAAAGCATGCTTACGGAACTTTCAAAAGCAGGAGATGTAGCGTCAGAGCTAAAAGAGGTTGAACAGCGCATTCGTGAGCTAGATCAAACGGAGAATGCCTGTTATGAAACGCTAAATGGTATGCAAGTGACCTATCAAAAGCTACAGGCAAATGAGCATGCAGAGCGTAAAGCATTAGAAGATTTGACAGAACGGTATGAAGAAGTTAAAAAACAATGGGAAGAGCAGCTTCAACCGTCAGGCTTTACAGAAAAAGAGGAAGTAAAAAAAGCAGTTCAAACAAGTGATGATATACAGAAATTAACTGAAGAAATTCAAGAGTTTGAGGATAAGCTAAAACAAGCCAAAGCTGACATAGCTAAAGTTGAGAAAAAACTTAATGGTAAAGCTATAACTAAAGATAAGTGGGAAGAAACTAAATCTCTGCTGGTAAACAGAAAAGAAGCGGTTAGCGAAGCAAATCAGCTAAAGGGTGGAGCAGAAGAGACCTTAAAAGATATGTTAAAGAGACATGAACGCTTTAACGAGCTTGAAAAGCAAAGGGTAGAGAAAGAAACTTTGTTTGAACAGTATCAAAAGCTACAGTCTGTGTTTAAAGGTAATACGTTTGTTGAGTATATGGCTGAAGAACAGCTGATGGCGATTAGTCGAGATGCTTCAGAGCGATTAGCTATTTTAACACGTCACCGCTATGCAATTGAAGTGGATTCTCAAGGTGGATTTATTATGAGAGACGATGCTAACGGTGGAGTTAAGCGCCCGGTCTCAACTCTTTCAGGAGGAGAAACATTCTTAACGTCTCTTGCATTAGCCCTATCATTATCTGCACAAATCCAGCTTCGGGGAGAGTACCCTTTACAATTTTTCTTTTTAGATGAAGGATTTGGAACACTGGATGGAGAGCTTCTCGATACGGTTGTGACGGCTTTAGAAAAGCTACAGTCCGATAACCTATCAATCGGAGTTATTAGTCACGTGCAAGAGCTTCGAGCACGCTTACCTAAGCGTTTAATTGTACAGCCTGCTGATGCTACTGGTATGGGAACACGAGTAGCCGTTGAAACGTTATAAAGGGAAAGGTTGAAAAGCAGTGGGGAAAAAAGATCGTCACGTTGGCTGGTGCGAATTATGTGAACGAGAAGATGTTGAAATTACCGTTCATCATCTCACTCCCAAAGAAATGGGAGGGACATTTGAGCCTACTGCTAACCTTTGTATTCCGTGTCATAAGCAAATACATGCGCTTTATACGAATGCAGAATTAGCGGTTCGCTTAAATACAATTGCTCTACTAAGAGATGATCCACAGATTCATTCATTTATAAAGTGGATTCAAAAGCAGCCATCTTCACGAGTGCCTAAAATTAAAAAGTCGAATGAACGAAAAAAAAGATAAAAAAACAGCTGACATTTCAGCTGTTTTTTTATGCATTGGCAACGTTGTTTTGATCTGCAAAATCGGGATCAAGCGTATTTGTTCCAGAGATTCCGGTATTGGTATTGACGAAGTTACCGGTGTTAACTGCTCCTGAGCCCGTACTCGTTTTTGATGAGCTTTTTGGGGACACATAAAAGGTATCTCCAAACGTTACAACACCGCCACCCACGCTTGTAATACTAACAGGACCGATTAAAGCTGGCATAATCTCCACCCTTTATTATCGTGATAATAATCTAGTGTATGATGAAGCGGTAAGATTTGTTCATCTTGTTGCATCGTCTTGAAGGGTGTCTTGAAGTTCACTGGCTGTTGTACTTAGCTGTTTTTCTAGGCCGATATCAGGAGTTTGTGGTGTATCTCCTTCAAGTTGGCGGATATGTTTAATTCGTGCTTCCGCATCAATGGTACATGTGGAGCCCACATGAATAACTGAAGAGAATGAGCATCCTCGAATAGTAACGCGGTCCACTTTAATAAGTGGGGCAGTATTATTTACTTGCATATTGATAAACTCATTTATTGGCTGTGGTATAGGCTCATTAAAAACATCGTAAGAATTGAAATCTCCTTCACGTCCATAAAATAAAGGATATTCCCGCTTTATTGCTAGGACACGCGTCTTTAATACTATATGAGTAGAATCTCCAATCTGGCATAATGAGGATGATAAAAGAGAATTTAATGTCAAATGATTGACTTGAGAAATTCTAGATAGCATAAAAAAGTCTCCTTTATGAAAGAGATAGTGGAACGTAAGGACCAATAATAAGAGATTCCGCTGGTGTATCAAATGTTGCTGATAAATTGATATAGTGAGCGTCTCCAATTAAAAATACAGAGGATGAAGATACGCCGGTGATATCAATGTTTCCAACCATTAATTCTCGATTGATGACGGTATAGTTCATTGGTTGTGACCGCCTTTCTTTAAGGAATCGGGTAAATAAGTTAAGAAAGCATCGATGCCTTTTTTGATATCTTCATAAATTTTCTCTATAATTTGGGGCTTAATTGCTTCAAAGTTTTGTTCTAATTCTTCAGGTTGAACTTGATTTAGATAATAGGTAATACGTTGTTCTAACTGCTTTTTTACGTCTTCAATTATAAAGTCGTAGTACGCTCCTTCAATGGTCATAGAGCGCTGGTCAAGAACATGCTGAACCATTGAATAGCCGTGTTGGTCAAGTTCAGACGTCATAGATGCGTATATATCTTCAACCCAATGTTTCAGCGTATTACGATCAAGTGGCTTTAGACTCGGGTTTTGTGGTCCTTGCTGTGGAAGCGTAATTTCAGGAGTTTGATTATTTATGATAATGTCTTCTAGATTGTCTGGTGTAAGCGGGTTTAAGCCAATGTTTAATGTGCCATCAAGGGAGTCGATTTTTAGTTGTTCAAATTTATATTCAATTTTTTCAATATTAATAGGCGTTTGTTCTTCTAAATCTTTTAACTGTTGCTCTAGTTTTTGAACGGTTGATTCAAGGGTAGCAACTCGCACTGATAGCTGTTCAATATAACGATGCATTTGCTGTGTATAGTCCATGCTTTTCATATTTGGCACCTTCTTTCACCCTGTATGCAAATTGTCATTTAAAGATGATATATTTTATACATATGGTGAAGAAGTTATGAACATGTCAGTTGTTCGGCCGAACAGGTGGGGTGAGCGACTGAGAATAAGGTGCTGGAGCGGCTGAAGATTGTGTCGGTGTGAAAGTAGATGGAGAAACTGAGCCGAGAATCCCTTTTTTTTGTTCATCAGGGGCTGGTCCAGTAAAGCCACCTGTATTAAATAAGTTAGAGTTAGGTTTAATGATGCCTGCGCTGCCGATTTGTAATACAGATGAGTTACTGACAGCACTTACTTTTAAACTTTGGATACAAATGCTTTGATTTACATAGAAGTTCAATGGAGATAGCTCCTTTCTGTTAAAACTTAAGCATTAGCGGTAATGTTTTGGTCACTCAAATCACTATCTTGAACGTTCGTTGCGCTTTGTTGGTTAATGACATGCAGGCGGTCTCCAGTATTAAACGATCCCGCTCCAGCAAATGTTTTAGCTGTTGAAATGGGAGCAATACTATATACATCGCCAATATGCAGAACTCCAGAAGAACCGACACTGTTTACGTTGACAACACCGACGATGGCTGGCATAAGCAAACATCCTTTTTCATTATAGTCTCTTATCATGGTATGAAAAGAATGTTAAAAAGTTCTTTCTGTTCATATGTATTCATATTTAAAGCGATATATGGCAGATATGTGAAAGTGATAAGCGCATTGTTGTTTGGTGCTTATGTGCAGTGGTGAGAAGGCTTGTATTCGTGGTATGATATGGAATGAAAGGAGTGGATACGATGATTCATTTACATGTAACATTATGGACATTATTGTTGATTGGTTTTGTGGTAGCGGTTGTTTTAACGAAGTCTGGTAAAGGAAGAGGCGCAAAGATTGTACATATGATTACTCGTCTGTTGTATGTGCTTGTGTTGTTATCAGGTGCTCATTTGCTAGCAGACTGGTATCAGTTTAAAGGACAAGCTCTTATTAAAGGATTGGCTGGGGTTCTAGTGCTAGTTGGTATGGAAATGGTACTTGTTAGAACGAAAAAAGCCAAAGCAACGGGAGGTGCATGGGCACTTCTAATCGTAGCGCTTGTGCTAGTATTCTATTACGGATATGTTGTTTTAGGTTAAAAGCTGCTGATATAGGCAGCTTTTTTTGTTATTTGAAAGAGGGAAGGACGCATGCAACTGGGGTGATTTCCACTCCGGATTGTTCGCTTTCCACGGGGCTCGCTTTGAACTTCCTCGTCATTACGTTCCTGCGGGAAATAGAGGGAAAACTGAGATCCCGCAGCGCAGCGAGGAAGCTCAGGTTCCTCCCCGCGGAAAGCGAGTGGCCGTAGCGCAATGGAACGAACGTGTTCTGACAACGTAAAGAGGTGAGAAAAGGGAGTGTTCGTCTTTTGGAAAATCTGTTTTGTTATGTCCCATCCTCTTCACGTTATCTATTTATCATTTATACTGCTTGTTATACATCCTTATTTTAGATTGCGTTTAACAAAGAAATCGTACGGAACAAAGGATTCTTTCCGTACAATTGTATGGGCCCGCTAATGTCATGGGTGTGTTGTATTCTTTGTTTTGCTTATTGATGTATGATTGTACTTCTGCAGCTTAGTGAAGAATTAAATTCATTGAGCGATTTCCGTCGCTTAACGTGTATTCGAAGCGGTCTAAACCGTTTTCGCCACGTTCAAATAAGTGTTGAACGGAACAAATGATTTCTTCATTATCAAAGATTAGAAAGTTTGCTCCTTTTGTATCTTTATCTTCTGGCAGGAAACAAAGCGTATTGTGACAATAGATACAGTCATAAAGTGAGATATTTAATGAATTTAAGTGGGTTGTAAGGGTGTGAAACGCTTCTTTTTTTAGGTGTTTCAGTAATTGCTCATATGCGTATGGAAGCTTTCTTGTTACGCGAAGCTTATCACCATTTTTAATTCGATAAATCATGTTGTGAATCTTAAATTGGTGGTCTGAGACGAATAGTCCCTTTTCCCAACTCATATTGACGTATAGCTCAACGGATTCGTTTAAGATATCGTTTAGCATAGATGCTTCATCTGTTTCTTCATCAAAGAAAATCCATTCTGAATCAATGTATTCAACAGTTCCCGTCATAAAAGAACGGGGCTGATTTTGTAGAATAGAATGTTTTGAATCACTCTTCATTTTACAAACCTCCATATACAAAATTGTTATTTGTTTGTATTTCCTAAAACAAAGGCGTTTATAACCAAAATAATTGAAATAAAATAGATGGACAAATCAACTGTGTGAATTCCATGCATACAATGGCATTATTTCATTCATTACAAAGCGCGTAAGGAAAGGATGATAACTAATGTGTGGTATCACCGGATGGGTTGATTTTAAACGGTCCTTGTTAGGTGAACAAGGCATCGTTAAAAAAATGGCGGAAACATTAGAAAAGCGAGGTCCTGATGATACAAACGTGTGGGTTCAACAGCATGCGGCGTTTGGGCATAAGCGATTGGTTGTGGTAGATCCACAAGGTGGCAAGCAGCCGATGACTAGACAGAAAGAGCAAAAAGAATATACGATTTGCTATAATGGTGAGCTTTATAATACAGAAGATATTCGCAAAGAGTTATTGAAGCGAGGGTATGAATTCCAAGGGCACTCTGACACGGAAGTACTACTAACAGCTTATGTTGAATGGAAAGAGGAGTGTGTGGACTATTTCAACGGAATTTTTGCTTTTGCTATTTGGGATGCGTCTGAAGAAAAGTTATTTATCGCACGTGACCGTCTAGGCGTCAAGCCTTTATTTTATCGATCGTATGATGGTGGAATACAATTTGCATCAGAATTAAAAGCGATTTTAGCTCACCCAGAAGTACCAGCTGAAATTGGCTTAGATGGATTAGCTGAAGTGTTAGGATTAGGCCCTTCACGCTCTCCAGGGCACGGTGTTTTTAAAGGAATTGATGAATTAAGGCCTGCTCATGCAATGACGCTAAGTAAAAGTGGACTTAAAGTGTGGAGATATTGGAATGTGAAAAGTGCAAAGCATACAGATTCATTAGCAGAAACAACGGAAAGAGTAAAGTTTTTAGTTGAAGATGCGATTGTGCGTCAATTAGTATCGGATGTTCCAGTGTGTACATTTTTATCAGGTGGAGTAGATTCCAGCGCCATTACAGCAATTGCAGCTAATTCATTTAAAGAGAATGGGAAAGGTCAGCTTCATACGTATTCGATTGATTATGAAGACAATGACAAATTCTTTAAAGCAAATGAATTTCAGCCGAACTCAGACTATACGTATATTCAGCTCATGTCTGATACCTTTCAAACCAATCATCATCGTTGCGTTATATCAACGGAAGACCTTGTGCATCATTTAACAGAAGCTGTAATTGTACGTGATTTGCCTGGAATGGCTGACGTAGATTCCTCATTATTATGGTTTTGTAGAGAAATTAAGAGGGATTTTGTTGTTGGATTATCTGGAGAATGTGCAGATGAAATCTTTGGGGGATATCCGTGGTTTCATCGCCAACACGACCTGCAATCCGATACGTTTCCTTGGATGCGTTCTTTAGAAGGACGAATGAACTTGCTACAAGATTCTTGGAGAAAGAAACTTAATTTAGAAGAATACGTAAGAGCTACCTACGATAAGACGATTAAAGAAGTGCCTGAACTAGATGGAGAATCAGGTGAAGATGCGCAGCGCCGCAAATTATTTTATTTAAACATGGTTTGGTTCATGACAACTTTATTAGACCGAAAAGATCGCATGAGTATGGGAGCTAGTTTGGAAGTACGGGTTCCGTTTGCTGATCATAGACTAGTAGAATATGCATGGAACATTCCTTGGGATATGAAAATGGTTGGTAATAAAGAGAAGGGGATTTTGAGAAAAGCATTAGAAGGGGTTTTACCACATGATGTTTTATATCGTAAAAAGAGTCCTTATCCTAAAACCCATAATCCAGCCTATACAAAAGCGGTAACGCTCTGGTTGGAGTCGCTTTTAGGAGACAAATCTTCAGCGCTTCATGAATTCTTTAATCGTGAGCAATTAAACGCGATTATTAAATCCGGTGGAGAAGACTTTAAAGTGCCTTGGTTTGGTCAATTAATGACAGGACCTCAGCTGCTTGCTCACCTAGCACAAATTCACGTGTGGTTTGCGCATAATAACATTCAAATTAAAGAGTAAAGTTATATAGCCTTTTGATTCAGAAATTTCTACTGAATCAAAAGGCTTTTTATATGGCGTGCTAGAGACGTCTATTTTGTAAAAGAGTGAGTAGTTAAACTACTTGCTCTTTTTTGTGTCTAAAAACACAAAAAAATTGAATTTTTTTACAAAAAATACAAACTTTGTTCTTAATTATTTAGTGATAACGATTACATAACATGTTTTTGAAAAAAAACTTATTTTTTATTGAAATTAGCTTGAATTTTTTGAAAAATCATCATATGATATTAAACATAACATACAATGTAATAAAATCTTACATTTAAACAGGGGGAACGATGAATGAAGAAGGTGGAAGCAATTATCCGTCCAGAAAAGTTTCAATCGTTACGTGAGAAGTTAGAAGAAGTGGGGATTAACGGTTTAACCGTTTCAGAAGTTGCCGGTTGTGGTCAACAAAAGGGAGAGCAAGGGTTGTTTCGAGGTCAGAGCTTCGAAATTAAACTCGTTCCTAAAGTAAAGGTTGAAATGGTCGTAGAAGCAGAACATGTTGATGAAATTATCAAAATCGTTCAATCTACTTGCTCAACAAACCAAATTGGTGACGGTAAGATTTTTGTCTATTCAGTTGAAGATGCGGTTCGTATTCGCACAGGCGAAGCGGGTTTACAAGCGATATTATAAAAACAGTGTGAAAGGATGATCATTGTATGAAGAAGAAAATAGGTACCTTATTAATGTTAGGTTTGTTGACATCGACAACAGCTTACGCAGCAGATCCAACGGTAGAATCGGTCAGCGCTTCGATTGATATGATGTGGGTCATGTTTGGAGCGGTGTTAGTATTCTTGATGCATGCCGGCTTTGCCATGGTAGAGACAGGTTTTACACGTTCTAAAAACGCATTAAACATCTTGATGAAAAATATGCTAACAGTGGCAATTTCGTCGGTCTTATATTTTGTTATTGGTTTCGCTTTAATGTTTGGAGATTCAAGCGGCGGCTTTATTGGAACAAGTGGCTTTTTCTTAAATGGTCAAAGCGATCAAATGAGTTTCTTTGTATTCCAAATTGTATTTGCTGCTACATGTGCAACAATTATCTCAGGTGCTGTTGCAGAGCGTATGAAGCTATCAAGCTACATCTTGTTAACGATTGCGATGGTAGCCGTTATTTATCCAGTTGTAGGCCACTGGATCTGGGGTGGTGGCTGGTTATCGGAACTAGGATTTGTGGACTTTGCAGGTTCCACGGTTGTTCACTTAACAGGTGCATTAGGAGCGGTTGTTGCAGTTTCATTTTTAGGAGCGCGTCTTGGTAAATACGGTAAAGATGGTTCTGTAAATGCAATTCAAGGACATAACATCCCTCTTGGAGCGTTAGGTGTATTCATTTTATGGTTTGGCTGGTTTGGATTTAATGGTGGAAGTACACTGGCTGCTGATCCATCATTAGTGCCTTCAATTATTGCCACAACGTTAATGTCAGCATCTTGTGGAGTATTATCTTCAGCACTTTATACGAAATTACGTTACAAGCGCATTGATGCAAGCTTAACGTTAAACGGTGCTTTGGCTGGGTTAGTTGGTATTACAGCAGGAACAGCAAATGTATCTATTCCAGGTGCAATCGTGATCGGTTTAATCTCTGGTGTAATCCTTGTTGAAGCTGTTAATATTATTGATAGTAAAATGAAGTTGGATGATCCCGTTGGAGCGATTACAGTTCATGGCGTATGTGGAATTTGGGGAACATTAGCAGTTGGGTTATTCGATACAGCAAATGGATTATTTTATGGTGGAGGCGCTCAATTACTTGGAGTTCAAGCGATTGGTATTCTAGCAGTTATGGCTTGGACAATGGGGACAGTTGGAATTTTCTTATTCGTCTTAACGAGAATTACATCCATACGTGTATCAAGCGAAGAAGAAATTGCTGGTTTAGATTTCGCAGAGCATGGCTCATCAGCTTACGAATTCCGTGAAAACTTATTATCTAAAGGAAGTGCAGATATCAATCCGGAATTTGGGTTAGGGCTAATTGATCGCTTGAACAGCGTCGGAAAAAGCTCTAGTAAAGTAAATAGCGGTGTGAAAGAATCGGTTTAGAAAGATATTAAGAGGCTGGGACATAAGTAATTCAGCCAATGATAAACCTGAACGATTGAGAGTTTCTCACTTTTAATCGTTCAGGTTTTTTGTTGATTGTGAAAACAATGTTGGAAACAGGGCGGAATGGAGCGTAGGACACTCGACTCCTGCGGGAAAGAGAGGGAAAACGGAGATCCCGCAGCGCAGCGAGGAAGCTCAGGTTCCTCCCCGCGGAAAGCGAGTGGCCGTAGCGCAATGGAACGAACGTGTTCAGACAAACCAAAAAGATTGGAACAGCTATTGTTCGTCTCTTAGAAGCAATCATTTTGTTATGTCCCAAACTCTTTTTTTATTGTGTTAATTAAGAGGGGATAAGAAAGCGTTGAGTTTAATTGTCAAAAGCGATACTCTAGAGGAAAGGCTCTATGACAGGGGAGATGAGGATTGGGGAGAAAAGTTATTAGCTTACTGTTAGGTTTGCTGTTTGTTAGCTTTATTCCGGTACAAGCCGATGCAAGAGAATCAATTAAAGATGAAATTATGTACTATGTAATGGTAAATCGTTTTCAAAATGGAGACGAGAGCAATGATGTAAAAATAGACTATAATAATCCTTTTAGCTTTTACGGTGGAGACATAAAAGGATTGGAAAATCGAATTCCGTATATAAAAGATATGGGGTTTACAACCATTATTATCACGCCAATTTTCAAGAATGATGAACGTGGGTATCATGGTTATAACGTTATCGATCATTATCAAATGGATGAACGCTTTGGAACCTTTCCACAATTGAAGGAATTTATCAAACAAGCTCATAAAGAAGACATGAAAGTGGTCATGGAGCTGCCTGTAACGGTCAGCGAGAAGCATCCTATGCTAGAAGATTTGAGTAAGGAGCAGTGGTTTACCGAGCAAGGAGAACGTGTAGAGCTACAAGTCAAGCAACCGGATGTGCAGAAGTACATAGAAGAAGTTGGAGAATGGTGGATTGAACAAACAAACTTAGATGGCTATTACTTTGCGGGTGTCGATGATTTTCCAGCAGCGTTTGTAAATCGGCTATCCCAGCAATTTCATAATAAGAAAGCAGGCTTTTATTTAATTGGTGAAGGTACGAAAGATTCCGATATAGAATCTCTCTCATGGGATTTATTTGTCAACCAAAAGCAGTCTAATGCACAGACACAACAATTAAGTAAAGGTGGTGCACTTCCTCAGCTAAGTTATCATTCAAACGAAGCGAGCGGTACGTTCTTAGACAATCCTCGTACTGAGCGTTTTACACGAACCGTACTAGATGCTAAGGAACACCCGGTGGTACGAACCAAACAAGCATTAGCGTATTTGTATTTGTCTTCTTCTGTGCCGATTGTTTATTATGGTACGGAAATTGCGCTAGATGGTGGAAAAGGAAGCGATGCACATCGGCTCATGAACTTTCAATCGAACCCTGAAATTATTGAGTATCTCACAAAGTTGGCAGGCGTGAGAGCTGAGCTTTTGTCCGTTCGCCAAGGAGATGTCACTCAGCTTTCAGATGATAAAGGAATGGGCGTGTACCTTCATAAAAGTAAGGGTGAAAAAACGTTGTTTGTTATAAATAATGATTCTCGCGTGCAAGTTGCTCAAATAGAAGAAAAAGAAATAGGTGAAGATCAAGAGTTGAGAGGTCTTATAGAAGGTGGCATCATTCGGTCTCAAGGTGGACAATATCATATTCAGTTAGATTCAGATTCTTCGAATATATATCGAATAGCTGAAGATAAAGGAGTTAATATATGGTATATTAGTATGATGGTTTTTGTTTATGGAGGCTTTTTGATTTTTTTGATTGCTGCTTCTAAAAAAAGAAAAAAAGATAAGTTAATCAATGCTGAAAAACAATAGGATTTTCGATCGTTTGATGATACTATTTGACTATAAAATGTCAGCGCTATCAAGTAATGGAGAGATGATCATATAGGAGGGGACATGCGGTGAGCGTAACAATAAAAGATGTAGCAAATTTAGCAAAGGTAGCTCCTTCTACAGTCTCACGCGTAATTGCAAATAGTTCAAGAATTAGTGAGAAAACAAAACAACGAGTACGCGCAGCGATGGAAGAATTAGGATACCACCCTAATATTATTGCTCGTAACTTAGCTAATAAAACAACAGAAGCAATTGGTATAGTTATGCCAAGTTCTGCTGGGAACGTTTTTCAAAATCCATTTTTCCCAGAAGTACTGCGTGGAATCAGTACAGGTGCTCATGAAAAAAAGCGAGCTATATATATGTCAACCGGTGAAGCAGAATCAGAAATTTTAAGAGAAGTAATGCAAATGGTACAAGGGAGAAGAGTAGACGGGCTGATTCTCTTATATTCTAAAATTGATGATCCAGTATTAGCATATTTAAAAGAACAAAACATTCCATTTGTCGTAGTGGGAAAACCGTTCAAAGATAGTGAGTATATCACATATGTAGACAACGATAATTTCAAAGCCGGGAAAGAAGCAACAGAATACCTAATTGAACTGGGGCATAACCGAATTGCGTTTATTGGAGGTAGTTTGGACCTTGTTGTAACGATTGATCGTTTAACAGGTTACGATAAAGCAATACAAGGAGCTGGGATTGCTTACCGTAGTGAATATGTCATTCATGAAGAATTTCTACAAGAAGGTGGAAAAGAAGCTGTTTGTGAGCTATTAAGCTTAGAGGAACGACCAACTGCTCTCGTTGTAGCAGATGATTTAATGGCTTTAGGTGTACTCAATACTCTTGATGCAATTGGAATTTCAGTTCCGGAAGATATGTCGATTATTAGTTTTAATAATGTATTAATTGCTGAAATGGCAAGACCTGCACTCACATCAATTGATATTAATATTTTTGAATTAGGATATCAGGCTGTACGTAGCTTGACGAAAAAAATCGAAGCTTCTTCTCAACCAATTGGTAAGCCCGTAATCAAACAACGCATATAAAACATCAGGCACCTCCGGTACGATAAATGTATCAATCAAAGGAGGTGCCATTATGTCTACAAACAAATTAACCATTGTTCCCGTCAAACTCGATCCTATTCCAGTTGAAATTTCTTCGAATCATTCTCTCCAATACACTGCTGAGCCAAGTTGTGTAATTAAAACCGCTGTGGCTGAAATTTCCTTCTTCAATGGCGTAGATGAGCGCATTATCCAAA
>NZ_LWBK01000044.1:0-27155 GCF_001614195.1 Bacillus sp. VT 712
CAGCTTCTTTGTATAGGAATTTAATTGATAGCTTTCAACCAATTCCTCGAGTTTTGTGGAGAAAATCGGTGAAAACCATTGTTCAAATGATGTTTTTCGTGTAAACTTATCCATGCTTATTGTCCTTTATTTTGGATTTGGATGGTTTATTACCACCCAACCATTATAAAGGATTTTTTTGTGCATGAATAATATTGCAGAAAATTCAGATTTATAAAGGGCTTTGAATTATTTTAATGCGACGCTAGTGAATAGATTTGTATAATTAATTTTTGGTTGAATTTACTAACGACAGTATTTAACCATAATGGTGGTGTAGGTATGACAAACGAGTCGGCAATGGTTGATATTATAAAAGCGTTTAAGCGCAATTCAACAGAGTCAATTGCAATGGATTTAATAAAAGAAGTAAGGGGAACGTTTTGTCCGCTTCCAAAGTATGTGGCGGACTTAATTGATGAATTGAGAAAGTTAAAATTAAAAGATGAAGTTATTAGCGTCATCTTATATCAATCTGTATATGTGCATAATCATCAGTTTAATATTAAGGATACGCCTACTAATCGGCAATTTATTCAGGATACTGTTTTTATGGGGCGCAAGTGGGTGCAGCAGTACGGGAAAATTGAAAATGTCGAACAAGCAATTCAAATTGCGGAACATGCGTCCTTAGATGCAGAAGAGCCAGAAGTGCCAAATCCTTTTGATTCAAAGAAGGTTACGCTTGAAGTGAGCTTAGACCCGCAAACGTACGAGATGTTAAAAAATATTGCTGTCTATTATGATCATGTGGGATATGATGACTCGATTTCAACGGCAGTACAGCATTTATACACGCAGCTACTCGAGGCTCAGCAAAAAAGTCGATAAGAAAAAATCACGTAACATAGAAAACGTTACGTGATTTTTTTATCATTGATTGTTTCGATAAACGTAAGGGTCATCAGGTTCCTGTTCTTTCTTAACGTTCGTGACTTTAATCATTGGTAATGTTTTTTTAAACGGCTGATAATACATCGTATCAATTTTACCTGTTACTGTTACCCAATCATCATTTTGAAACGATACGTCATCTGGAAATTCAATAAGCATTCCGAAGGCTCCAGAGTCAGCAATGCAATGAATAATTCCAAAGCGAAAAAGAAAATATTGATTTTTTGGCAGCTCATCATTATGGTATAAAAATCCTTTTAAGCGAATGGTTTTACCCGTAAATTCACCAGGGTAATTATAAATGGTTTCCATTGCGTTTAAAAACTCAGTATCTTCTAAATTAAGCTTTTCACTCTTTCCAAACTGCTTCAAATCTTTGCGTATCATTTTGTCATAAGCTTCCTCTCCGTAAAAGCTACTTGTATCGGGCTCTAGGAATTGGTGCTGATCATAGGGGCTATTTTTTTCGTAGATTGGAAAATTGAACCCCTTCGCTTCAACAATTTTAGAATCTAATTTGGAAATTGGTAAAAATAAAGCAGTGATAATAGGTACGATATAGATGAGATAAAGGAATTTATCTCGCTTGCGCGGAGCGTGTGAATGACTGTGGCAATCACAGCCATCTTCATGATTATGGTCATGCTCATCGCCTTTCATATAAAAAATAAAAGCAGCGATGGTAATAAACCATAGGAGAAAAATTGTACTGTATGAAATCCATGCATATTTCATATTAATGTACTTTGAAATATCTCCTGTAGCATGCAGATGCATGAAGACAAACGTAAAGCCAATCAAAATTAAAATTCGAATCATCGCGCTTCCTCCTTATCTGACCAGTAGCATTGAAAAAACAAAGACAGCTATAAAGGTATAAATAAATAAAATGCCCACAAATTTGGCTTTAAATTGACTCAACATCATTAACGTATTTTTAATATCAAACATTGGTCCAAAAACTAAAAAGGCAACGATGGCGCTATCTTGAAATGTGCTTTGAAAGGATGCTCCAATAAACGCATCGGCTGACGAACAAAGGGATAAAAGGTAGGCTAGTCCCATCATTACGAAATGAGCTGACCAATCCTGCTGCCCAAGATCTAACAGGATGGATGTTTTCATAAACGTTTGCATACTTGCTGCAATAAGCGCTCCAATGATTAAATATTTACCGACTGAAAAAAACTCATCGATAGAATGCTGGATAGTGCCTACTAGCTTTTGGCCAAATGTCTTTTTCTGAACGTTAACGCACACGCTATGTTTTGTTTGATCTGTTTTAAACTGAAACGTCAGCAGCATGCCAACTGAAATTGCTACGACGAGCGCTACAGAGCTACGTTCCCATACAACGGCCCAGTCATTTCCAAACGCTACATATGTAGAAAACAAAACAACTGGGTTAATGATAGGACCTGTAAACATAAAGGGAATAGCAGCGTATAGCGGTACGCCTTTTGCCATTAATCGCCTTGTAATAGGTACAATTCCACATTCACAAGCTGGAAATAAAGCGCCTATAAAAGTTGCTAAAAAAACAGCGCCTACTTTATTTTTGGGTATGGCTTTTGCCATCATTTCTTCTGTAATAAACATTTGAATAATTCCAGAAATAAATACACCCAATAACACAAAAGGAAGGGCTTCAATTAGGATACTGATAAAAATTGTGTTTAGCTGCAACAAGGATGAACTCATACTACCACTCCAATTTTGTCTTAAGAAAATAAATTTGCATGCATTCAACTTTTACAGAAAATAGTTTAATATAAAAATAGTTAAATGTAAAAGAATTTATAAAATTCCATTTCATTGTCTAGTTTGAATAGTTAAGGTAGCTATATAACGGGTAGTATTGTAAGAAGTAGAAAGCTTTGCTAAGATACGATTTCAGGAGAAGAATAGGAGGAACGAAACATGTACATTATGGACTATCATCATCATACGAATCATTCATTCGATTCAAAAGCGGTTATGAACGAGGTATGCACAGAAGCTATCCATCGTAATATTAACGAAATTTGCTTTACAGAACATTACTCACTTAATCCACTTGCTCCTACATATGGACATATTAATTTAAAACATTATATAAAAGACATTGAACAGTGTCGTGCGCAGTTTGACGGAAAGTTAGTTATCAAAGCAGGGATTGAAATTTGTGAGCCGCATTTATTAAAAAGTGAGTATCAAAAGGTATTAGAGCCGCTTCAATTAGATTTTATCCTAGGATCTGTTCATAACATCAATGACAAAAAGCTCCGCTTATATTTACAACATAAAACAGTAGAAGAAGTATACGGTGGTTATTTTGAAGAACTCTACAATCTAGTGAAGCATGCTGATATCGATGTGCTTGCTCATATTGATTTAATGAAGCGCTATGCAATAAAAGTGCACGGGAATTATGACTTTGACCAATTTAAGCCACAGCTAAAGGACATTTTAACAAAAGCGATTGAACGCAATATTGGAATTGAAATTAACACTTCGGGAATGCGAAGCAGCTTAGCGGAGCCCCTACCTTCTCAAGCTGTATTAAAATTATATAAAGAGCTTGGAGGAGAACTGCTAACGGTAGGTTCTGACTCTCATAAAGTTGAAACGGTTGGCGACCATATTTCTGAAGCAATAGCGCTTGCGAAGGAATGCGGATTCCGCTACGTCTTTACGTATGACAAGCGCCAGCCAAGTGCCATTTCGATTTAAAAGACCAGTTGAATGTAGAAGAGAATATTTGTCAATAAGAGTCCGCAGAAGTCTTTATGTAGAAGGCTTACGGGCTTTTTTTGATTACTATTTTGTGAATGCGGTTTTGGTTTTATTGAGCTTAGCAAGTTCTTTTCCTCTTACAAAATACTGCTTTACTTCTTTATTCTCTGCACATTGCGCAAAACCAGTAATTAACTGCATTCCAATATTATTTGTCTCTATTCCGTGAATGTTCTTGTTACTAGTATTGCATAAGATGATTTCGATAACTTTAGTTGCTAAATGTGTGAATCATTCTAACTTACACAAAAGAATAATAGAAGTAGGTGGAGGTGTACTAAACACGAGCAACTTGAAGCTATGACGGTGGATGAAAAGAATCATGCAAGCTTAATCAAACGGTCACAAAATGTTCACATCATTAAAAGATGTTAAGGATAAAACACAGGAAACAACAGGCTTCTAGAGAGGTTGATGTGTTTACAAACAATTAATAAAAGTAAATAAACGAAGGTACCAACACAATGGATGCTAAGGATATGAAAGGGTTTTTGAGTGCCAATATGACATTTGTCATATTTGTCATGTGACATGTACTACTACACATGGTTTCTTTTTATATTTATAATTTTAAATAAATTATGAATGTGAAAGGGAAATCCAAATGATTAAACAAAAACAAAAACAAAAAATGTTGAGACAATCAATGGCACCTTATGAAAAGCCAAATGAGAAAAGCAGTGTCGTTCAACTGATTAATACTATTGTTCCGTTTTTTGCTTTATGGTTTCTTGCTTATCAAAGCTTAGCGATTTCATATGTATTAACTTTAGCAATTGGAGTGGTTGCCGCTGGCTTTTTAGTTCGAATTTTTATCATTTTCCATGATTGCTGCCACAACTCTTTCTTTAAAAATCGACGCTACAACAAAGTTCTTGGTACCATTACAGGAGTTTTAACTTTGTTTCCATACAACCAATGGGCACACAGTCATTCTATCCACCATGCTACGAGCGGAAATTTAGATAAGCGTGGAATCGGTGACCTGTGGATTTTAACAGTAGACGAATACTTGGAAGCACCTCGCTCACGTCGCATTGCTTATCGTTTATACCGCAATCCATTTGTGATGTTTGTGATAGGTCCTATCTATGTGTTCTTGATTACAAATCGCTTTAATCGTAAAGGAGCTAAGCGAGCTGAGCGCATCAATACGTATATTACAAACGTTGCGATTGCGCTTATTGTGACAGTTGGATGTTTAACACTAGGATGGCAGTCATTTTTAATGGTTCAAGGTCCGATTTTCTTAATCTCAGGTTCACTGGGCGTTTGGTTATTTTACGTACAGCATCAGTTTGAAGACTCTTATTTTGAAGCAGATGAAGAGTGGGAGTATGTACAGGCAGCAGTTGAAGGGAGCTCTTTTTACAAACTTCCGAAAGTGTTACAGTGGTTAACGGGTAACATAGGCTACCATCATGTTCACCACTTGAGCCCTCGGGTTCCGAATTATCACTTAGAAGCTGCTCATAATAATACCGAGCCGCTTCAAAATGTGCCGACCATTACGCTTCGCACCAGCTTAGAGTCTTTACGCTTTCATTTATGGGACGAAGATCAAAAGAAATTTGTTGGTTTTAACCATCTAAAAACATTTAGCCGTGAAGAACGACAAAAAAGAGTAGCGGTATATTCTAGAGCAAATGTAAAATAATACTCAATGCCATATGTGATTATGATACGATAATCATATATGGCATTAATTATGAAAGTAAAAGAGGGTTTGCGTCATGAAGAAAAAGGATACAATTTTTCAAAAGATAACGGGAATGTCTCCTTACATATGGACAGTTTTTAGTTTACTGCCTTTTTACTTTGTTTTTCAGTCTTCTTCAATGAATGAGATTGTGTTAGGTATTTTGTTAACGATTCTCTTCTTTATTTTTTATCGCATTGCTTTTATATCAAAAGGCTGGCCTATTTATGTATGGACAATTCTCCTCATTAGTATATCCATCGCGATGACGACGCTTTTTAGCTACGTTTATTTTTCCTTTTACTTTGCTTTTTTTCTCGCTTATTTCATAGGAAATGTTCAAAAATGGCTTACATTTATTACGCTTTATATTATTCATTTAGTCAGCACAGCCATTTCACTAAACTATAATATGGTTGCTCAAGAAGAGCTGTTTGTTCGCCAACTTCCGGTTATGATTATCATTTATATGAGCGTAATCATCTTTCCATTTACAATCTATAACCGTAAGAAAAGAGAGCGCTTAGAGGAGCAGTTAGAAGACGCAAATAAGCGAATTTCAGAGCTGGTCAAACAAGAGGAAAGACAGCGAATTGCTCGTGACCTTCACGATACGCTTGGGCAAAAGCTATCCCTAATTGGATTAAAAAGTGACTTGGCACGTAAGCTGATCAATAAAGATCCAGAGCAGGCAAGAGCAGAGTTAAAAGACGTTCAGCAAACCGCACGAACTGCGTTAAATGAAGTTCGTAAACTAGTGTCTCAGATGAGGGGGATTCGATTAAAAGAGGAACTCGTACGCGTAGAACAAATACTTAGCGTAGCTGAAATAGAGTTTATTCATAACGAATTGACTTTATCAAACGTTTCTCCTCTGACAGAGAATATTTTAAGCATGTGTTTAAAAGAAGCGGTAACAAACGTTGTAAAGCATAGTAAAGCCTCTTGCTGTGAAGTGAATATTGTACAATCTACAGATGAAATTATGATTACCATTCAAGATAATGGACAAGGCATTGCAAGTAAAGATGCTTTTCAACACGGAAATGGACTTATTGGTATGAGAGAAAGATTAGAGTTTGTAAACGGAACGCTAGATATTCAATCAGATGAAGGAACAAAGATTATTGTGAAAGTTCCGAGCGTGCGTAAGCAAGTGGAAAAGGAGGAAGAGAAATGATTCGAATCGTTATAGCGGAAGATCAGCGGATGCTGTTAGGTGCTTTAGGCTCTTTGCTAAGCTTAGAAGATGATATGGAAGTCGTTGGGAAAGCATCGAATGGAGAAGAAGCAGTAGCTCTTGCGCGTCAGCATCATCCCGATGTTTGCATCATGGATATCGAAATGCCTCTTAAAACAGGGCTAGAAGCAGCAGAAGAGCTGGAAGAACTCGATTGCAAAGTGATTATTTTAACGACTTTTGCACGCTCTGGTTATTTTCAACGAGCGTTAAAAGCAAAAGTTAGCGGTTACTTGCTGAAGGATAGCCCAAGTGAAGAGCTAGCGAGTTCCATTCGAAGTATAATGCAAGGAAGACGAATTTATGCTCCTGAGCTTGTGGATGATGTATATGCGGAAGAAAATCCGCTAACGGAGCGCGAAAAAGAAGTACTGCAGCTTGTAGCTGATGGGAAAAATACAAAAGAAATTGCAGAAGAGCTGTCTTTGAAAACCGGTACCGTAAGAAACTATATCTCCACCATCTTGGATAAGCTTGAAGTGAAAAATCGCATTGAAGCTATTACGCGTTTTAAAGAAAAAGGTTGGTTTAAATAAAAGGAAAAAAGGGGACATATTACTATGCCCTCTTTTTTGTGTTTATTCTAAATTTTCTGATATTATTATTTTACATTGTAAGCGATTTCGTTTATAATGAAAGCAGAAGAGCTGATTGCTCTCACAACATTATTTAATTGAAAAAGAATGGCTAATAAAATAAACATAATGGATAGGAAATATTTGTGGTTAATTGAACAGTAGAGGAGATGAAACAGAAATGGTAAAACAGGAAAAGTTAATGTTTGGTGACTTCATTCAAGGTGATCGCTTCGAATTACATTCTTACCTTGTTTATTTGTTTCAGCAGTCTCAAAGAAAGATTAGACATATTAAACGAGAAGCAAATTGATACATGTTCAGCATCCCGTCATACATAAGCGGTAGCGCTTCGTTTCTTAACGGCGCTACCGCTTATTATATGAAAAAAAGAATAAATTAACTAATTGACAACAGCATGTCTATCAGTATAAGTTATACTACGTGTAGAAAAAAATGAACATGAAGTATACTGCTGTAGCATGCTATTTTTGTGTTCTAATAGGAGGAGAGACAGCTCGAATGTCGGGAGAACAAAGAAAAAAAATCATTATCTTAATGATTAATATGTTTATTGCGGTTGGAAGTTTTGGAATCATTATTCCAATCTTACCTGCTTATTTACAGTCAATTAATCAGGGGGGAACTGCAGCGGGGCTAATGATTGCTATTTTTGCAGGTGCTCAGCTTATTTTTTCACCAATTGCAGGAAAGTGGTCCGATCAATACGGACGACGAAAAATGATTATATATGGACTTGCTGGCTTAACGCTGTCTATGTTTATCTTTTACGCAGTCAATTCCATTTGGTTACTTTATGCATCTCGCGTCATTGGTGGAGTGGGTGCAGCTTTACTTATTCCTGCTATCTTTGCATATGTTGCGGATATTACAACGATGGGGCAGCGTGCAAAAGGAAACAGTCTTGTATCAGCGGCTATGTCTCTAGGAATTGTAATTGGGCCTGGAATTGGTGGCTTTTTAGCTGATTTTGGCTTGAAGATTCCATTTTTAGTCTCAGCACTTGTATCTCTTGTAGCTGTTTTATTTTCAATGATGCTATTAGAAAATAGTGAAACAGAAGAAGCTACAGCAGCACGAGCAGCTATTCAAGATAATGAATCTATGGTTTCGAAACTAGCACGTTCTGTTAAGATGCCTTATTTTATACCGCTGGTTATTACTCTTGTGATGAGCTTTGGGCTAATGGCGTATGAGTCAGTTCTTGGTCTATTTTTAGATAAACAGTATGGGGCTACGCCACAGCAAATTGCTTTAATGGTTACAGCAACAGGAATTGTTAGCGTGATTGTACAGCTGTTTCTAGTAGATCGCATCGTTCGTATATTTGGTGAAATAGCAGTATTAAACATTTTTATCGGCGTGGCAGCACTTGGATTTCTATTGTCACTATTCACAGGGAGCTACAGCTTATTCTTTGTCATTTCGCTGATTATTTTCCTTGCAACATCTATTCTTCGTCCAGTCTTAAACACGCTTATTTCAAAAATGGCCGGAAATGAACAAGGATTTGCTATGGGAATGAACAACGCTTATATGAGTATCGGAAATGTATTAGGTCCAACTCTTGCTGGCGTTTTATTTGATGTGCAAATTATGTATCCGTTTGTACTAGGTCTTGTTTTATTACTTGTAACGCTCGGTATTACGATAGTGTGGCAAAAGCGTACACTAAAACATAGCGCACTTGCGAATAAATAAAAAGAAAGAGCGCAGTCTCTTTCTTTCTTTTTATTTACATATTTTAATAGTTTGTGGTAATATATAGAAAAATTAAACGCGGTGAAGAGAAGAGTAAATAAATAAGCTTTGCACAGAGAGCCCGGTAGCTGAAAACGGGTCAAAGTGAATTTGTTGAACCAAGTCTCAGAGAGGCATATCGGAACATTTAAGGGATGATATGACGGGTGCTCCTGTTACAGAGCTAAGGTATGATTGTACCTGATGAGATTGATGTGGTGACATGTCAATAAACTGGGGTGGCAGCGCGATAAAAACTCGCCCCCAAGACAGTATTTTTGTCTTGGGGGCGAGTTTTTTTATGGATTAAAGGAGGAGAGAATTAATGAAGAAGACAGAATTGCGCGGACGATTATTACTTCTAGCAAGTATTGGCATTTCAGGAATCGGGAGTTGGATTTACTTTATTGCTTTGAACTTAGTTGTGTTACAAATCACTGGTTCAGCCCTAGCCGTTTCAACTCTTTATATTGTTAGAGCAGCAGCTGCGATGTTAACGAACCTATGGGCTGGGAGTCTGATTGATCGTTTAAACAAAAAGCACGTAATGATTGGATTAAACCTGATCCAAGCCGCTGTTATTTTATGGTTGGCTTTTTCAAATTCACTTCTCGTAATCTATGTACTGGTTGGAATTACAACCGCTGTAGGCGCAGCGTATGAACCAACATCTATGGCGTATATAACAAAGTTTTTACCAGAAGAGAAGCGTAAAAGATTCAATTCACTTAGAAGTCTTCTTGATGCAGGAGCATTTTTTACAGGACCAGCCGTTGCGGGTTTATTAGTGATGGTCGGTACACCAGCAACTGCTATTTGCATTAACAGTATCGCATTAGTGCTTTCGGCGCTGCTGCTTTGGTTTGTGCCAAATATAGAGCCAAAGGGGTTTACTACACAAAAGGTTCAAAGGTTATCATTTTACATGATTAAACAGGATTGGCATCTTGTATTTTCTTTTAGCCGGCACGCAGTGGGAGTTATGCTTATTTATTTACTCTTTAGTTTCATGACGGTGTTGATGACCGCAACTGATTCACTCGAAGCTGCTTTTTCAGTAAAGGAACTAGGTTTAACAGAGGGAGAGTATGGACTATTGGTTAGCATAGCTGGTGGAGGTGTACTTATCGGTGCGCTTCTTAATACCATAATAGTTGAAAAAATTCCTACATCTTGGCTCCTTGGTATGGGGAGCATGCTAACAGCTGGAGGGTATATGTTATTTACAAATTCAACTACATTTTTTATAGCTGCCTGCGGATGCGCCTTGATATCGTTTGCAATGGCATTTGCGAACGCGGCATTTTATACGTTTTATCAAACGTATATTCCAGTTGAAATAATGGGGCGAGTTGGAAGCCTATATGGATTAGTAGAAAGTCTATGTATTATTATTGTAACCGCATTGTTTGGCATTTTAGTAGAAGTGATCTCCATACGCTTGGTCGTTATAATAGGAGCTGCTTTAATGATTATTGTAGCTTTGGCAGTATGGACTTGTAGCTTACGGGTACTTGTTCAAAGAAAAAACGTTAGTGTAGAAAAAGTGAGTACATGAATAAGCAACTAAATGAGTCTTCAAACGTTTTATTAATAGTTAAATCGTAGGAGGGCTTATATGTTTAAAAAAATAATAAAAAGAGTAAGTATATCTTTAGCTGTAGCGTGTGTAACATGGATAACCTTGCATCAAGTGTTGACTGTTGTGGAAGACAAACGATATCCACCATTAGGAGAGCTTGTAGAAGTAAAGGGAAAGCAGATGCATATCTATCAAAAAGGTAAAGGGAAACAAACAATTGTATTATTAGCTGGCCTTGGAACACCTGCTCCAGCTGTTGATTTTTGAGTTATCACATACGTACAAAGTCGTAGTTGTGGAGCCTTTTGGTTATGGTTGGAGTGATTTTACAGAAAGTGAACGATCAGTTGAAAATATTGTTGAAGAAGTAAGAAATCCATTGAAAAAAGCAGACATACAAGGTCCATATATTCTTATGCCTCATTCGGTGTCAGGCATTTATGCAATGTATTATGCCAATCACTATCCTGATGAAGTGGAAGCCATTGTTGGCATTGATCCAACGTTACCAAAGATGCTGAGGTGTTTTGGTGAAGCTCCCTCAACGATGCCAAGTATTTTTCGATTTGTCGCTCCAACAGGGATTGCTCGTCTAGCAGTTGAGCTTGATGATGAGTCTTATTTACCTATCGCTGAACCAGGGATGTATTCCAGCCGAGAGTTAAAAATGATAAAGGCAAAGACCAGCATAAAAGGATACAACAAAAACATCATTATGGAAATGAATGAGATAGAAAGAAACGTGAATAAAACAGAATCCTTAACGATTCCAAATAAAGTACCAGTCTTAATTTTTGCTAAGAACTTTCAGAAAGAAACAAACGGTAAATCAACACTATCATTTTATGAGCAGGAAATTGCAAAGCACCATCATAATAAAGTGGTGATGTTGAACGGACATCACTACCTTCATTGGACACGTTCTCGTGAAATAGTTGACGAGCTAAAGCTTTTTTAAAGGGAACGACACCAAATTAAAATTCAGAGCAGTATTTACTTTTTAGACAAATTAATAGGGTACATCAAGTATAGGTGTGAATCTTAATTTCGTATTTAATTCAACTTAAGTCTGCACACTTTCTCCATATCTATCCTTTATAATAGATGTACATTTACAGGGGAAGTGAAAGAAGTGAATAAAGTATCCATTAAATTAGGACTATTGTTTTTAGTTTTTATCTTAATTATTGAAGCAGGTTTATTTTTCTATTTATATACGGGGTTAGCGAACACTCGCATCTCAGAAGAGTTAGAGAGTTTAAGAGTAAGAGGGAATAGCCACCGAGAAGTATTAGAGCAGCACCGTGATTCCATAACGCTTAGTCACGTCGCGTTAATGGAGTCAGAAACCGATACGGATGTTATCATTACCAACATAAACGGGGAAGTTTTGAGTGCTTCAACACCTCTTATTACAGGAGCAAAAGCGGCTGTGAATGAGTGGAGAGATAAGAAGCTCCCTTATGAGGGGAAAATTTTGCAAAGAGATTGGGAAATTTCCCCCTATATTTCAACAGCTTCTCCAATTGAAGTAAATAATAATCAAGTTGGCACAGTGTATATGTTTAAAGATACAAAAGATATCAAAGGAATGATTGATCGTCTCCAGCATCACTTTTACATAGCTGGTATTATTTCAATTGTATTTGCAGTTGTTACAACTTTTGCTTTATCAAAACTAATCACGGCACCTTTAGTACAAATGAAGCAAGCGACAGAAAAGATTAGCCAAGGGCATTTGACGGTAAAACTTGGCGCTCATTCTCGTGATGAGGTTGGACAGTTAGGAACATCCATTCAAGCGCTTGCGAATGAACTGCAGCGCTTGAAAAAAGAGAGAAACGAGTTTTTGAGCAGTATTTCGCACGAATTGCAAACGCCGCTGATGTATGTAAAAGGCTATGCAGACATTGCAAAGCGCCATGAAACAAGTGAAGAAAACCGCACAAAATATTTAGGGGTCATTGAGGAAGAGGCTGAGAGAATTTCAAAGCTTGTAAAAGATTTATTTCAGCTTGCTCGTTTAGATAAAAATACGTTTCTCATTGAAAAGCAAGAAGTTGAGCTTCAGTCCTATTTATCTAAAATTTGTGAAGCATTTCAATTAGCTCTAAGCGAAAAGAATGTTCATATTGAGGTGAACTGTCCAAAGTATGTAAATGTACTAATTGATGAAGAGCGATTTATGCAAGTCATTATAAACGTTATAGATAATGCCTTAAGATATTCTGAAACAAAAAAGATTTTAATAAGCGTTGAAGAGGATAATTGGCGCGTCAAGCTGTCCATTCAAGACTACGGAGTGGGAATTCCGAGTGAAGATGTACCATATGTGTTTGATAAATTGTATCGCGTAGATAAATCAAGGTCTCGGAAGAATGGAGGCTACGGTTTAGGGTTATCGATTGTAAAAGATATTGTGGAAGCGCACGGTGGAAAAGTGGAGATGACAAGCATAGCAGAAAAAGGAACAACCGTGAGCATTTCGTTGCCAAAGGAGCGTTAATATGCCTACGATTTTATTAGTAGACGATGAAGTGAGAATGCTGGATTTATTAGAGCTGTATCTAGCTCCACATGGTTTTTCATGCATGAAGTGTGAAGATTCTACAGAAGTAGAAAAGTACCTAGAAAAGAACCCAATGATTCAGCTAGTGCTACTCGACTTGATGATGCCCAAAAAAGACGGATGGACAGTTTGTCAAGAAATCAGAGCCAAGTTTAAAGTCCCTATCATCATGCTGACTGCTAGAGACCAAACTGAGGATGTTGTAAAAGGTTTAAATAGTGGAGCGGATGATTATATTACAAAGCCTTTTAGCGAAGAAGAGCTACTGGCTCGAATACAGGCTGTATTGAGAAGAACAGGTGTAGAAAAGAAAGGTATTTCCTATAAGGAGCTTTACGTAAATGAAGAAAGCAGGGAAGTTATTTATGTTGGTGAAAGCATTTCAATGACAAAAACAGAATTTGAGCTACTCTGCTTATTTTTAAAGCATCCCAATCGCGTTTTTCCTCGCGAAGATTTAGTTATGCTCATTTGGGGCTATGATACGGAAATTGAAGGGCGAACAGTTGATTCCCATATGCGTAACGTCAGAGAAAAGCTCAGAAGCGCTGGTTTCCCAATCGAGCAACATCTTCAAACTGTGTGGGGAGTAGGATATAAATGGGGCGCTTCATAAATAATCACACAATAAATTGTGTTTCTTCATAAAATCTGCACACTTCTTTTTTACACTAAACGTATATCGTTAAACCATTCGTAAAAATCTAGATAGCGAATGAGAAATTTGTAAAAGAGGGATGAAGATGAAAAAATCACTATTTCTGATTGGGCTAGCGACAATGCTTGGTTTAGCCGGATGTGCAGGAAACAACGATGAGAGCAAAGAGATGAACTCAGAAGATAATCAAAAACAAGAGCAAAAAGAAGAAGATCATGCACATATGAATCATTCTAGCTCAGGTGAAGTACCAGAAGGTTTACAAGAAGCTAAAAGCCCAACGTATGAATTGGGAAGTAAAGCAACGCTGACAACTGATCATATGCCAGGGATGAAAGGTGCAGAAGCAACCATTGTCGGTGCATATGATACAACAGCATATGTGGTATCTTACACGCCTACAAACGGCGGAGAGAAAGTAACTGGTCATAAGTGGGTCATTCAGGAAGAAATAAAAGACGCGGGTGAAGAAGAGATACCAGCAGGAACAAAAGTGGTTCTTGAAGCAAATCATATGGAAGGCATGGAAGGTGCAGAAGCAACGATTGATTCTGCTGAGAAAACAACGGTATACATGGTAGATTACACGTCTACCACTGACAGTCAAGAAGTGAAAAATCATAAGTGGGTCACAGAAAGCGAGCTTACAAAAGAATAAAAATAACAAAGCATAGGTTGAAGCCTATGCTTTGTTCAGTTTGTCGACAAACTGAGCTATGGAGTAGGTCTCCATAGCTTTTTTAGGTAAGTGTTTGTCCATTATCAATTGTGACTACCTGCCCTGTAATAGATGGTTGAGTGAGCATAAATAAAATGCTGTCAGCAATTTCTTCAGGTGAGGATATACGCTGAAGCGGTAAATGCCCTGCAAGCTCATACATCTTTTCTTCATACCCAGTCCACCAAGGTGTATCAACAGCTCCAGGTGCAATACAGTTTACACGAATATGAGGTGCAAGTGTAACTGCGAGGGACTTTGTCATTGTATGAATAGCAGCTTTTGTTGCAGCATACGGAATAGATGAACCAATTCCAGTTACTCCAGCGACGCTTCCAATATTGACAATGGACCCACCTTTTTTCATATAAGAAACAGTTTCTTGTACGCAGTGAAACATTCCTTTTACGTTGGTCTTGTATAAAGAATCCCATATTTCACCAGAAGCTTTTTGTAAGTCATTCATTGCAATTTGACTGGTGATACTTGCATTATTAATTAAACCATCAATGTGCCCAAATGCGTGTACAGTTTGCTGAATCATTTTACGAACGTCAGCTTGACTAGCTACGTCTGCTTTTGAAAGAATGGCTTTTCCTCCTAGTGTTTGAATACGTTTTTGCAGTATTTCCGCTTCTTTTTCTGAACTTCGATAATTAATAACGACTTTTGCGCCAGCTAGTGCAAGCTTTAGAGCAGTTGCTTTTCCAATCCCGGTCGCGCCTCCAGTGATAATAAAAACTTTATCTTTTACATTTTCCACGTGAATCAGCCCCTTCTATAGAAATGATTATATCTCCCCGGTAAAAATTAGTATAATAGTTATAAATAATACAGATATCATTTTAACTAATATCAAAGAGGAGAGTGGATATGGAAAGCAATGATTTAAAGATTTTTAAAGAAGTTGCAGAAAACAAATCGATTTCAAAAGCAGCAGAACAGCTAGGTTATGTTCAGCCTAACGTAAGTCAACGAATCAAGGTATTAGAAAACGAATTAGAGGTTTCATTGTTTAAACGAACGAATAGAGGTGTAAAGTTAACGAAAGAAGGAGAGATTCTAATTGACTATACAAATCGGATTTTAACCTTAATGAATGAAGTTAAAGATACGTTAGCAAGTGAAAAAAGCGAAAAAACCTTGACAATTGGAGCATCGCAAACTGTTTCAGCAGGTAAAATCCCACAGCTTATTACCGATTTTTTAGAAAACTATTCAACCGTTTTGATTAAAGTGAAAACAGCTCAAGAACAAGTGTTAATGAAATGGTTAGAAAGTGGAGATATTGATGGAATGTTTATTAGCGGCAAGTATGAGCCAACTGCTTTCCAAAAGGTCTATACTTATTTTGAAAGCATAGCTATTGTTTCGTTTGATAAAAATGTTCATCAATCAAAAGCGCTTATCGTAAACAGTGATTTAAATTGTGTATATCGAAAGAAGCTTCTAGCATATGCAAAAAAACATAACCAAGAGAATAAAAAGATAATCGAATTTGATTCTTTAGAAGCGGTAATGCAGGCTGTTCAAAACGGGTTAGGAATAAGTGCACTTCCTTTAAGTTTAGCTAACACAAGAAAAAATGAATGCTTTCATATTCAGCAATTAGTAGAAGGTCCTATTGAAATTCATTTTATCGTTAGAGGAGAACACGAAAAAAGTAAAGGGCTAAAAACTTTTTCTGGATTTTTACGAAACGAAACATAATTTATAAATACGTTGTTTCCCCCTCTAAAATTTGTGATACGCACTAGAATGACAAGTTCATTCAGCGTACAAACTAACAAAAGAAGGAGGCTATTATGACTGAGTAAGTAGTAAAAACAGGACACACGAGATGTTCATTATTTTTGAGCAACATGGTTATTTAAAATTACTTTGGTCGCGTTGCCATACCAGTCGCAGTGCCTGCAATCTAAGAATCGTTTCACTTGAAGGCAACGGAATTAGGAATTGTTTTTTCCATTTATACATATTCATATACAATTATGCAAATCCGTGTAGATAGTTTACTAGACAGGTGGGGTATGAAGATTATGTCAGCGGGTTTACTCACCGCAATATCTTGGTTAATTGTTACTCTTTCAGGAATTGTAGTTGGGTGACATTAATCGAATTACGATTGCTGAGCAAAAGTCATTATAACAACAAGAGGTGAAAGACAATAATGCGCATTGTGAAGCCTTCTAAAATACTGATTACTTCTGTGTCTAAAAAGCAGATTACAAATGTCTTATTGTATGATTGTTGTATTGGGACAATTGGTTATTTCATTGGAAAATATAATCAACAACTGATATATGAATTAACAGGAATTTTAGGAAGTATCTTGTTACCAAAAGCAATGAAGAGGCTACTTTTACGAAGTGAGTACTTTTTCTTTTGGAAAGAAAGAGTGATAGTAGTTCGATAAAATAAGTAGTAAACATAAGTGTTTGCTACTTATTTATCGCTTTTTTAAGAAATATCTGCTAAATTAATGTTGACAGAAGATAACCATTCGTTTTATAATTATCTCGAATTCAAGATAATAACAACTTCTTTTTACAGCTTACAAAAGTTAAATGCATATTTTTTTCGACAAATATCTCGAATTCAAGAATTATGATATAGAGATTGGCGTTTATGCATTTTATTACCGTGGAATTAAATAGTAAAACGAAGTAGGAGTGAGTTCATTGCTATCAATTGATCCATCTGCACAAACGGAAAGAGAAAACTATAAGTTTCTAACCGGAAGTATTATTCCAAGACCGATTGCTTTTGTGACAACTCAGTCATCAAACGGAATCGTCAACGCAGCGCCTTTTAGTTATTTTAATATCGTCTCTGCAAATCCGCCGATGATTTCGATTTCAGTTCAGCGTAAAAGCGGCGAAATGAAAGATACGGCAAGAAACATTATGGAGAAAAAAGAGTTTGTGATTCACATCGTCGATGAAGACAATGTCGAGCAGGTGAATATGACGGCAGCTAACCTGCCGGCTGACGAAAGTGAGATTGAAGTAGCTAAATTAATGTTGACCGAAAGTGAAAAAATTTCGGTACCTGGGGTAAAAGAAGCAAAAATTCGCTTTGAATGCATACTTGAACAGGCAATTTCATTAGGAGAAGGTGAAGAAACAAGTACCGACTTGCTTATTGGAAAAGTTGTTCAGTATCACATTGAAGATCAGCTATATGATAAAGGGCGAATTGATCCACACGGTCTTAAAGCTGTTAGCCGCTTAGCCGGCAATGACTACGCTAAGCTTGGTAAGACTTTTACAATTGCACGACCAGAATAATAACAGTTCAATGAGAAACAATACATCTTAGAAATAAAACAGAATACCGACTTAAGGGGGTGATTTTACTCATCCAGATGAAACAGCGGTATGAATACGCATATAGAGGTGAAGAAAAATGGGATTTTTAGATAAATTATTTGGAACATCGACTAAGGGGGAAGAAAAAATGGAAAATGTAAAATTAGCGGTTATCTACTATAGTTCAACAGGTACAAACTACCAAATGGCGCAGTGGGCAGCAGACGGTGCAAAAGAAGCAGGTGCAGATGTAAAAGTATTAAAAGTACCTGAAACAGCTCCACAAGCAGCAATTGATTCAAATCCAGCTTGGAAAGCACACGTAGAAGAAACAGCTGCTGTACCAGAAGTAACACTTGCTGATTTAGAGTGGGCTGATGCAATTATCTTTAGCATTCCAACTCGTTTCGGAAACGTACCAGGACAAGTTAAGCAGTTCTTAGATACAACGGGTGGACTGTGGTTTAACGGTAAATTAGCAAACAAAGTTGTTAGTGCGATGACATCTGCACAAAACGCACACGGTGGTCAAGAACAAACTCTTTTATCTCTATACACAACAATGCATCACTGGGGCGCGCTTGTTGCATCACCAGGATACACAGATCCAGTCATTTTCAGTTCAGGTGGGAACCCTTACGGAACAAGCGTAACGGTTGATCAAAATGGGAAAATGGTTGAAGATGTGGAAGCAACAGTGAAGCATCAAGCGAAGCGTACAGTAACAGTAGCTGGATGGGTAAAGCAAGGAAATCAATAATAAAGTAAAAGCTCAACGTTAACCAAACGTTGAGCTTTTTTTGTCTATATAAGCATTTAATAAGAGCTGAACATTTCCTCTTCAACAGCGTTCATAATATGAAAGGCTCCGCGTGATTTGTTTGAACAGATAACGGCAGTGACAGCTGACTTTGGATAAAAAGCAGAGTGAAAGCTAACCCCTGGGTCATAACCCATAATATGATATTTGAAAATAGCTCTTTCTCTTTTCTCTATCCACACCCCATAGCCATAAAAACTATTTTCATTATTGGTTTCAGTATGAGGGGTAAGCAAGCGTGTTGTATATTCTTTATTAAGTAGCTCATGATTCAAAAGAGAGTTCCACAAGCGGTTCATGTCACAAACCGTTACGAACGCCCCGCCATCTGCACCTCCCTTAGCAGGAAGGGAGTAAATATTTGTTTTCCACTTGTCGTCTGGAAAGTCAATGTAGCCAAGTGCTGTATGATTTGGCAGAGCGTCGAGTTCAAAATAGCCAGAGCTTGTCATATGTGCTTTATGTAGGATCTCTTTTTCTACGTATGTATGAAATGAAAGCTGAGTTGTTTGCTCTATAATTAAGCCGAGTAGGATATAACCGGCATTATTATAATGAAACTGCTCTTCAACTTTATACTTCATCGGTTCATACTGGAAAAAAGGGAGAAATTCTTCTAAGTTTCTTATTTTGTACATTGGGGTTTTTGTCCACAACTCTTCAAAATCATCCATCACTTCTTCATCAAAATAGTCAGGTATTCCAGCTGTATGCGTTAAAAGGTGATGAACAGTAATGGTTTCATCAAAATGAGGAAAATCAATATCAAGGCAATCTTTTAATCTTGTTTCAAACGAAAGGACGCCTGCTTCTACAAGCTGACAAATCGCAATAGCTGTAAAGAGCTTACAGCCAGATGCAATACCATATCGCGTAGCAAGGCTATTTTTTATTTGATCAGCTCGATTGGCATAGCCGTAGCTACTTTCAGCTAGTATATGGTGTTCATCTTTAATAAGAATACTTCCAGAAAAGTTAACTTTCTTTTGGGTATCGCTAATAACGCTTAAAATATTCGTATTCAATGTAGTTCCCTCCGCCATCGTTCAGATCTTTTGAAATTATCTAATCCTTTCTCTATGTAGTTACATATTGCAACTGAGATTTCCTTCTAAATGATGTGAGAAGGACATTAGATAAAAGTGTAAATGAGCCAGGTTCTTCTGAAAAACCTGGCTCATTAATCTATTAAAAGGAGTAAGCTTCACCGTCTTCTGGAACGAGAAGATGATTACTGAATTGTTTTTCAGTAGCAAAAAGCTTTAATTCAGCTCTTGATAGCGTCCAATGATTTACGGCTTCCATATGAACGGAAATAATAGTTGCGTTAGGGGCAGCATGTTGAACTTGTAAGATATCTTCTTTCCCCATCACAAGTGAACCGCCTTCAAGGAATTGATTATCTCCACCATTTACAACAATAACGTCTGGCTGGTGGGCTGAGAGATTCTCTTTTACTCCTTCATACCAAACTGTATCACCTGCAACGTACAGCGTTTTTTCATCTTCATGCTTAAAGAAAATTCCACACACTTCCCCAGTTAGCTTAAGAATCTCACCGCGGCCATGTTCACCTTTTGTTTTAATTAGCTGTATGCCTGCAAATTTTGTCTGTTCAGTTAACACTTCAATGTTTGTAAAACCAGCTTTTTTACTTCAGCTTTATCCGCTTCATTTTGTACGAATAACTTTATATCTTTGTCTAACAGTTCTTTAGCAGTCTCATCAAAATGATCTAAGTGCAGGTGAGGGAGAATCACTGCATCTACATTTAATAATTGTGTTACAGGTACTGGTAGAGGCACAAGTGGATTAGGTTGATCTTGTCGTACAGAGTTTGGAAATGGAGGGTACGTACCTTGATCCGCTAACATAGGATCAATTAAAAAGGTTTTATTCGCATAGGTAAGAACAAGAGTTGCATTTCGAATTTGTTGGATTTTCATGTTTTTAGTTCCTTTTCTTTAATTTACGTATAGTTTATAGTAAAAGTAACCCAATATTACATAGTGAAAATCAAGTGTTTTCACCGTTTTACTTGATTAATGAAAGGATTTGAAATTATGTTAGACCAAACCGACTTGTCCATACTAAAAGAGCTATCCAAAAACAGTCGGATTACGATGAAAGAGCTGGGTGAAAAGGTACATTTAACTGGACAAGCAGCTGCATCGAGAGTCTTAAAGTTAGAGGACGCTGGTATTATTGAGCAGTATACGATTAAAGTAAATCAGGAAAAGCTTGGCTATCACGTTCATGCAATGATCACTATTTATACAACGAGTCCTTATCATGAGCCTTATTTATCGTTTATTAACACGCAGCGTGACTACGTCGTTCACAACTATAAAATTAGCGGGAGACGGCTGTTATCTATTAGAATGTAATTTTCCTTCCAATCAAGAGCTGGATCAATTTTTAGAGTCTTTAAACGGTCATGCTAACTATAAGCTGTCTATAATTATTAACAAAAGCTGACTAAAAAAAATTGCGCTGAATAGTTTAATACAGAATGTAAAACTCAAATAATGCAGCAGGGGGATACGATGAGAAAAGTTTCTTGGTTAAGCATAGGAGTGTTTTTAATCTTTATCGTCACTGCGTGTATAGCTGAAGATTATGATGTGGGTCCACCTACGGCGCATCTCTACGCAGAAAATGCTTCGTCTGTAAGGTTAACAGAAGCGAATATTAGCTGGGCTTCATCAAGCGGAGATGTAAGTAAAACGGTAGATGATATTTGGGAGTTCGCCTTATCACAAAAGGACATTAACGCTTCTAGAAATGAAAAAGTATTTCTAGATTTTGAAGAAAACAAAGAAAACGGTGGAGATATTTGGACGAACCCAACTATAGCAGCTAATCTTTGGAAGGAAGAGCAAAAGGTTGAACTTAAAATGAATGAAAATCGAGAATTTGAAATGCCTAAAAGTACAGGTAGATATGTGTTGGAAGTTACCTTTACAACCTCAAGTGGTACTGCTCAATACGTAGGAAGTATACTTGTTAAATAATATGTTGAATGCAAAGAGGCTGGGACATAAGTAATTCAGCCAATGATAAACCTGAACGATTGAGAGTTTCTCACTTTTAATCGTTCAGGTTTTTTGTTGATTGTGAAAACAATGTTGGAAACAGGGTGGAATGGAGCGTAGGACACTCGACTCCTGCGGGAAAGAGAGGGAAAACTGAGATCCCGCAGCGCAGCGAGGAAGCTCAGGTTCCTCCCCGCGGAAAGCGAGTGGCCGTAGCGCAATGGAACGAACGTGTTCAGACAAACCAAAAAGATTGGAACAGCTAGTGTTCGTCTCTTAGAAGCAATCATTTTGTTATGTCCCAAACTCTTTTATTAATGTAGACTGTTTTTCTGCAGATGCCAGTTTAATAAAATAATAGAAATTTAAAACCTTTTTTTTGTAGCGTCGTCTAATAATGTGAAAGGAGAGAAAGAAGTGAAAGAAGTGAAAGAATGGACTGCAGAATGGATTAAAGTAAATGATTATGACTTTGTCATAGATGAAATTATGGATTGTTATGGAGATGATATATTAAAGCTGGCGTATTCTTATGTACATAGTAAAGAGATTGCGGAGGATTTAGCTCAAGATATTTTTATTAAGTGTTATAAAAATCTTCACACATACAATGGTAAATCAAAGTTTAAAACATGGCTTTGGCGCATTGCTATCAATCATTGTAAAGATTTTTTGAAAAGTTGGTATAACAACAAAGTCATTATGACTGAAAATCAATATCCCACTTCTTACATAAATAGATCAGGGATAGAAGAAAAGGTTATTCAGAAGCAGGAAGACCAACAATTAATTTCAGCAATCATGCTGCTTCCGGTTAAGTATCGAGAGGTTATTTACCTATATTATTTTGAAGAGAACTCAATTAAAGAAATTGCACTGGTGACTGAAACCGGTACTAATACCATTAAAACAAGGCTTAGACGTGCGAAAGCACTTTTAAAAAATGCACTGGAGGAGAAAAAATGGATAAGCGTTTAAAACAATTAAAACAAAAAGTAAATAAACAAGCGTTTAATAGCTTAAAGTTTACCTCTTTTCATAAGAGGAAAGTGAAAGAAGCCGTCTTACGCCATCAGCATAGTGAAGGTGAAATTCTCGTAGCAATTATGCAATTGCTAGTAAGTGAACAAAATGGGTATGAGCTTTGCAGTTTAATACGCAGCAGAGGAATTTTTCACTTTGAAAATAATGAAGGGGCTCTATACGTCTTATTACACGAATTAGAAAGTCGACGATTAATTGATACAAGATGGTCTACAGAAGAAATTAAGTATTATTACTTAAATCAACAAGGGAAGAAAGCGTTGAAAAAAGCAGAGAAGCGAATGCAATCCAAAAAGTTGAGCTTTCATGAAATTTTAGAGGGGTAACGCTATGATTAATCAGAGAAATACATTTTTACAAACGATAAAAGAACAAATTAAATCAAAAGAGGCTCAAGAATACGTAACAAAAGAACTTCAACATCATTTAAACGAGGCAAAAGATTATTGGAAACAAAAAGGCGTAGATTCAGATGAGGCAGAGCAAAAGGCCATCTTACATATGGGCAACCCTATTGTATTAGGTCAAAAGCTAAATCAGATTCATCGACCTAAAATTGACTGGATTACAATTAGTTTATTAATTACGAGCCTTCTATTAGGTTTTCTACCACTAGTTGCGATAGGCTACGCTCAAGTCAATTACTTTTTAGTGCATAAGTTATTGTTTATGGTCTTTGGCATAGCGCTTGCCATACTTTTGATGCTTATTGATTATAGAAAGTTGATGAATAAGGGGCTGGGATTTTATTTAGTGGGCTGTTTTTTACTTTTATATATTATTTATAGATCTGACTCAGGGGTATTTTCTCTTACTGTAAAAGTAGGACCGCTCACAATTGAAAGCCTAATGGCTCTGCCATTTTTCTATTTAACTTGGGCGTCTTTTTTTCAAAGTCGGCAATTTAAAATTTGGCAATTTATGATTTTATTCACTATAAGCGCTATTTTGTTTAGCATGACGGCGAGCACAACCGCATTCTTTATTTATGGTGTGATGACCTTTTCTATGATTTGGTGGAGCAAGTTTAATAAAATAAAAATCATGTTAGTATTAGGTAGCTTTTTTATGATGATTTTTATTTATATAGGAGTTTCTCTACAGCAAATGAAGGCTTATCAAATCGAAAGCCTATTAGCATTTCTTAATCCTTATGAATTCGTTACCGGAAATTCTCTAAGGTTTCAAATCCCACAGGTTCATGAAATGATAAAAAGCTCTGGTTGGTTTGGAACAAAAGAAACAACTGCGTTTATTCCAGAAGCTCACACGAATTTTGTTTTTCTTAGTTTTATTTATCATTACGGCTGGCTATTAGCTCTTATTCTGTTAGGAATTCTTAGTCTCTTGGTGATTCGGATTGTACAAGTAACGGGTAAAATAAACAATTCGTATAGTAAACTGCTATTAGTTGGAGCTGTAAGTGTATATGCAACGCAACTGATTGCAAACGTTGGAATGCTGGTTGGCTTTTTCCCATTAACAAGCATGCCAATGCCTTTTATTAGCTATGGTTTGATGCCCATTGCTCTTAATTCCTTTTTTATTGGAATGGTGTTGAGCGTATATAGACGAAAAGATATAGCAATGAACTAAAGACAAAGAGCTTCTCTTTTCGTTTTTCTACTTTACATAATAAGACTATACGCAACTATAACGGTTATCCAATATATGGACATAGTGAGAGCTCTAAATTAAAATTAACACCAGCAAATCTAGTTACAAGGGGAATAGATATGGCACATACATATAAAATTGAAAAAGCAGTGCTAAGTGATGTAAAGGGGATCATTTCACTGAGAGTTGAACTGTTAAAAGAAGTGAACGAGATTAAAACACAGGAAGAAGAAAAGACAGTGATGGAAGCAACGGAAAGATACCTAAAAGAAGCGATGGAAAAAGGGGAGTTTGTCTCGTTTGTTGCCAAAGATGGAGAAGAGATTGTTAGCGTAAGTGGCTTATCTTTTTTTACGAGACCACCTTATTTAGAAAACTTAAAAGGCAAGGAAGCTTATCTCTTAAACATGTATACGCTCCCTTCTCATCGGAAGCAAGGATTGGCGCGAAGAATCCTTCAAGAATGCATGAAAGAGTGTCAAAAACGCGAAGTGGAAAGAGTGTGGCTACATGCTTCACAAGCGGGAGAGGCGCTGTATAAAAGCATAGGATTTCAGTTTAAAGGTAGTGAAATGGAGTTGTTTTTGCATGAAAATGAAGGAATATCTTAATAAAGCGTTTCCTGAAGTTGAGCTAATCCCAAGCCTTTATTATCAATGGGATCTGAGTATCCATTTTACGCTGGGGCAAAATAGTTATCAATTGACGGATAAGGGTGAAACAAACATAGGTTACTTTGCGAAGGTTTACAATCAAGTACACACAATATTTAATGAGGTTTTCGAAGGGGATGATGAGCTATTTCTTGTGACAAATTTATATAAATATATAGGAGAGAAACAACCTACACGGAAGCTAAACGTCTACAACCGCTATGTTAAAAATAAAAGGTTGTTAACGCATCTTCAAGTTGAGACATACCCGTATCCGTTTGAAATTGAAGAAGGTAAGTATGAAATGCAGCAGTTTTCTTTACGTTGTAAGGTGAGAGACATTAAAGTTAATTCGCTTATAAAAGCTGCTATTCATGAGGACTTTCCCCTAAAGCCAAAGCTTGGTGGTTATCCACCAGGTTATCCAGATGTATTCTTCGTTAATGTGACGAAAAACGTAATGTTATTTATTTACGATGACCGAGGCTGTGAAGTGCTTGGTCTTGATAAACAACAGATGAACAATATCTATAAAAAATATAGGAAATGGGTTGATGAACTCGATCGTGGGAAAATAGAACGTAGCTTACAATAAACAGTAAGGAGCTACAAGCTCCTTACTGTTTCGTTGTTTAAGAACAGCATTCACATTCCGTAGTATCTGCAGCAGGCAAAGTGGCTTGATTATCTTTTGTATAGAAAAACTCCCATTCGTTGCCATCAGGGTCTGTTACCCAAAACTTATCCTGTAGGGCATAGCAGCAGTTTGTATCCATTTCCTCACGAGCAAAAAAACCTTCTTTTTCTAAGCGGACTTTATGTTCATGGATTTCGCTAGCAGCTTCTACTTGAAATCCAAAGTGATTTATTTGGTTTCCATTTACTTCATCCCGTACGTTTAGCGTGAAATTTAGCCCAGGTTGATTTAATAAAAACTTCGCATAATCTACTTTTACTTTCACAGGCTTAACTCCAAAAAGCTTTTCATAAAAAATGACTGATTTTTCTAGATTTGTGACGTTTACCCCTACGTGAACATATTTCATAAAATATTCCCCCTAAGAATTTTTTTGAGTTTTTAGCAGAACTAATAGGTTAAGATGAGCACGAGCTTTCTTTACGAAATAAACAGCAGAGCTCATCCGATAAAAGGTGATTTACTTCTTCATCGTTTAATGCGTAATAGCTCCATGTGCCTTTTGTTTCTTTCGTAATTAGATTAGCGTCTAGAAGAATCTTTAAGTGATAAGACAGCTTAGACTGAGGTATACCAAAAAAATCCGTTAAATCACATACGCAGGTTTGACCGCGCTGACACAGCTCATGCATAATTTCTAATCGTCGTTCATCAGCAAGTGCCTTAAATTTTTGTTCATATTGTTTGAATGAATATGTCATAATAACGCTCCCTCTATAAATGTTGATTTATCAACGGTTTGAGCCGTTGGTGGGGTGTCAAAAAAATATTTTTCGACACGCTTCCTAACAATATTTTTATATTATGAGAAACTATTCCATTATATGGGTACGCTACGCGGTCACTACTGGTTAATAGTGGTAAGTAGTGTCAGAGAATTATGTGATGCACAATGGATCTCTGCGTAACTTATGATGACGTACCCTCCCATGTCTCTGGGCATCTGTGTGCCTACATTCCTTCGTTCGGTCTAGTCATAAGGCAGAGGCTAGCGAAGCTCCTTTAGGGACTCTAGGTCGAATGGTGAATATAATGCCAGCTTCTCCGTGTCATCCTGTTGTCTAGGTCTGTAAAGGGGATGTAGAAATCTATATAGCCTCTGCGAGACTAGGAATATCCTTCATCATTCGCTGCGCATCAAATGCTTTGTGCTTCGTGCTGATTCCATGTAACACTTTTAATAGTTTTCCGCATAGAACCACGATAGACTGCTTCTTACGTAATGGATTAACCTGACGATTTGTATAATATTCGTGCAGTTTTCTAAAAGCCTCATTATGTCGAATCATCGGCATCATAACTCTAAATAGGAGGGCACGCAGCTTTCTTCTGCCACGTTTGGAGATGCGCTTTTGCCCTTTGTGCTGTCCGGAAGAACTCTCTCGTAATGTTAACCCCGCGAGTTTGATTAGTTGGCGTGGGTCTTCATAGTATGAAAAGCTTCCGATTTCAGCTAATAAATCAACTA
>NZ_LWBK01000045.1:0-33750 GCF_001614195.1 Bacillus sp. VT 712
AGCTTCTTTGTATAGGAATTTAATTGATAGCTTTCAACCAATTCCTCGAGTTTTGTGGAGAAAATCGGTGAAAACCATTGTTCAAATGATGTTTTTCGTGTAAACTTATCCATGCTTATTGTCCTTTATTTTGGATTTGGATGGTTTATTACCACCCAACCATTATAAAGGATTTTTTTGTGCATGAATAATATTGCAGAAAATTCAGATTTATAAAGGGCTTTGAATTATTTTAATGCGACGCTAGTGATGATGGTAATGTATTTTTTGAAGGGCTGAACTTAATCGATATAAAACGCATTGTGGGACCTGCATACAAACAATGGGATGATAAATTATTTTATCATTATGTAGAAAAATTTGAGTTACCACAAAAAAGGCTATTAAGACTTTTTCAAAAGGAATGCAGATGAAAGCATCTTTAGCAATAGCTTTATCCCATCATGCCGAATTAATCATTATGGACGAACCTACAGCAGGCTTGGATCCTATCTTTAGGAGAGAACTGTTGAATCTGTTACAAGAGTTAATGGTCGATGGTAATCGAACTTTGTTTTTCTCCACTCATATTACAACTGATTTAGATCGTATTGCCGATTATATTGCCTTCATACAAAGAGGAGAATTGATTTTTAATCAATCAATACTAGATATCGCAGAGAACTATGCAGTTGTTAAGGGAGGACTAGATTTACTGGATAGAGACACAGAAAAAAGCTTTGTTCATCTAAATCGTGGTCCGACGGGGTTTGTGGCATTAACAGATAATCGAAAAGAAGTGGATCAGGTATTTGGTGATAGTGTTGTGATCGAACATGCGACATTAGAAGATATTATGTACTACACAAAAGGAGGAATGCAATATGTTTAATTTAATAAGACGTGATGCAATCCTTCAGAAAAGGCAACTCTTAGTATTTATCCCTTTTATCGTATTTTTTATTGTGATGAATATAGACTCTGTTTTCATTTTTCTCGTCGCTAGTATTTTTATCCCGTTTAATGCATATGCATATGATGAAAAAGCAGAGACAAATATATTATTAAATTCCTTACCTTATACACGAAAGGAAATCATTGCATCACGCTATATTGGAGCAGTTGTGTATATGTTAGCGTCTATTCTACTGACAAGTGCAGCCTTGTTTCTTTTTAATAAACCATTTACACTTACAGATATTGCCGTTGGGAGTGGTTTTTTCTTGCTGTTTGCTGCTTTCACCTTTCCATTGTTCTATATGCTTAAGCCTGGCTATATTACAACAGTTGTTATTATCAGTTTTCTTGTTTTATCAGCCATAGGGCCTAGAGTCGTTACCTTTCTAGCGGAACATTTAACCAGTATAACAGATTTTATTATCAATTTATCCCTTCCAACTTTATATACAGGAGCGACCATTTTTATTCTTGTTGTCTATTTAGCCTCATGGGGAGTTGCGACAGTGATTTACCAGCGAAAAGTGTTTTAATATAAAATTCTTCACTGCCAACAAAAGATGTAGGTACATCACTATAACAGACTGAAAAACTGGAGAAGCCACCAGTAAGTGAAAGAGAAGTTATCCATCAGTGGGGGAAACGAAAGTCTCCATTGATGGGAAATTTCTCTCTTTTTTTCAATATAGATTGCTCTATACATACAAGCTGATGTTCTGCAAGGTTCCAAAACTTGTGGATTAGAAGCTTGAAAGAAAATTACGTTTTAATAACAATTGGCCCAAAGATCATTCTTAAAATAAGAATATTTTTTGGTAACAAATCCTTTTTTTAATGTAAATAAGTTACAAAGAGTAAGAACGGAAACCTTTTACTAAAAAAGTACTCCTGTTATAATACAAATAAAGATTCGATGTAATAACGAGAATAAGGGGGATACTAATGACTGGTAAAGTAGATACAAAGGAAGTGTGGACACGATTTATTCAAGAAGGATCTTTAGAACCAGCAAATTTAATTCCAGAGATTGAAGAATCTTGGCATCTTTGCCGGCAAAAAGGCTTAAACCCACATGATGGCATAACTGATTGTATCTTGACCCCAGAGGAATTCGAAGAAAGATTGGCAGAAAATGAATTATTAATTACTTTAGCTAAGCAAAATGTTAAGCGTTTACAAAAAATTTTACGAGGCTGGCGTTTTGTCATTATTTTAACAGATAAAGATGGGTACATATTATATAAAGAAGGGGAAAATTCTATTAGCATTGCAGCAGAAACGATCCGATTTAAAGAAGGAGCAAAATGGGGAGAAATAGAAGTGGGAACTAATGCAATTGGTCTCGCGGCAAGATATAAAAAACCCATGATGGTTAGAGGGTATGAACATTTTTCGAAAGCATCTCAACAATGGAATTGTTCTGCCGCGCCAATTTTTAACCAGCATAAAGAAATGATAGGAGTTTTGAATGTATCTAGTCTCTATCAATCTATTAACCAGCCATATGTGTTAGCATGTGTTAAGCTTATTGCTGATTCCATTTCACTAGATTGGAAAAAAAAGATGCACGAGGATATGGAGTTTTTGCTGCGAACAACTTTCCAAAGCAGTGGACAATACATTGTTTGTACCATTGATAAATACATTTGTGCCCTTCCAAAAAATCTTCAGCAAAAATATCAAAATTGGATTGGCAGTTCATTAAGTCGATTCGCGCAAGAGACTGGTGCAGTATCTGCCGTACATATTCCGATTATGCACCACCATCGACTCATTGGATATCGAATACCTCTCCGTGCGGAAACAGGCTTTGTTTGGAATGGAAGTAGAGGTTTAAGCAAAAGTTACAAACAAGTCCTGGAATCTATTAAAAATGTCGCACCCACGGATACTACGGTACATTTAGTAGGAGAAACTGGTGTTGGCAAAAAGTTTCTTGCTAGTTGTATTCATGAAAATAGCCCAATATCAACGGCCCCTTTTTATAAATTACACTGTTCGATGCTTACTAAGGATATTCTTCAAAGGTTTCTTTCTACAAATCTGCAGCGTTTGACTAAGAAAAGGCATCAAGTGGTCGAGGAAGCAACGATTTTTTTGGAAGAGATTGGAGAACTTTCGATTCCCTCCCAGCAAATGCTTTTAACCATCTTACAGGAAAAGGAAAGACAACATCACAAATCCTATCGTTTTATCACATCTTCCACGAAAGATATCCGTGATCTAGTGGAGCAAGGGATAATAGATCAAGATTTATTCTATTATATTTATGCCTATCCCATTTATCTTAGTCCTTTGCGTGAACGAAACGAAGATATAATTGCTCTGATTGATTACTATTGTGACAAGAACAATTGGCATCCAGAGTGGAGAATAAATTGGAAATTACTATTTTCAAAGGGACAATGGTATGGAAATGTGCGAGAATTATATAATACTCTAGATCGATGCAGAATTTTATATAAAGAGGATGCGCCAACTGAAGAACAGTTGTATGAGCAAGTAAGGATCGCAGAAAAACATATGCAAAAATCATACCATAGAAAGGATCCGAAGACTAAATTTGAAATTCAGGCAATTACAAACGCATTAAAAAAACACCATGGAAATGTGTCAGAAGCAACAAAAGAACTAAATATGTCTCGTGCGACTCTTTATAGAAAAATAAAAAAATATCAAATAAAAAATTTTTTATAAATGTTCACATTCTCAGTTTGGAAGATAGTGAGACAAAAATGAGACAAATTTATATGATTGGAGAATAAATAAGACAACCGAAATGGTGGTCTTGCACATTCTCCAATCTTTTTTTCGTTTAATAATAAATAGTTTTCTTCAAAGAAATTATTGCTTAAGAAAGTATGCGTATTTTTTAATAAAATGATGGTGAGAAAAGTGAGAAATAATGAGAAAATCTGTCTCGTTTCAATCGATAACAAAGGTTAGAAATGTTGATTTATCAGCATTTTAAGCGCTTTCGAAAATAGAAAATATGTTGTATCATCGAAGTGTGTTAATACTGGAATATAGAATGGAGGAAAGAAAATGAAGAAAGAAACTGCTTATTGGGCCTATACGAAAATGAATGAAATTAGGAAGTTTGAAGATCAAGTTCATAAGATCTTTTCAACTGGGGCAATCCCAGGTTTTGTTCACTTATATGCAGGAGAAGAAGCGATTGCTGTAGGTGTATGTGCACATTTAACGAATAAAGATTATATAACGAGTACACATAGAGGTCATGGTCATTGTCTGGCTAAAGGCTGTGACTTAAATAGTATGATGGCAGAGATTTTTGGAAAAGAAACAGGGATATGCAAAGGCAAAGGAGGTTCTATGCATATTGCTGACCTTGACGTTGGCATGTTAGGGGCTAATGGCATTGTCGGTGGAGGATTTCCGCTTGCAGCTGGTGCGGCTTTAACAGCTTATGTAGAGGGAACAGACAACGTAACTGTCTGCTTTTCTGGAGATGGTTCCAATAATCATGGAACATTTCATGAAGCAATTAACATCGCTTCAATCTTAAAGCTGCCTGTTGTTTTTGTAGTAGAAAATAACGGTTTCGGGGAAGCCACTCCATATCATTATTCTACTTCCTGTAAACAAATTATTGATCGTGCACCAGGCTATAGTATTCCAGGAGTGAGAGTAGATGGAAAAGACTTAGTAGCTGTTTATAATGCTGCTAAAGATGCAGTGGAACGAGCCAGAAATGGAGAAGGTCCAACTCTTATTGAAGCGGTTACGTATCGAAATTATGGTCACTTTGAAGGAGATGCACAAAAATATAAATCAGAAACAGATCGTGAGAAGTGGCCAGTAGATGAAGATTGTATTGAAATCTTTAAAGCATATGCTTTTGCCAATGACTTGTTAACGGAAACAGAAGTGGAACAAATTGAGAACGAAGTGGAAAAGGCAGTGGACAATGCAGTAGAATTTGCAAAAAATAGTAAACAGCCTGACCCATCCATGTTACTAGATGATGTGTATGTCAACTACAAATAATAAAAGAATGAGGTGAAGGAAGAATGGGAAGAAAGATTACATTTTCACAAGCTATCAATGAAGCAATGGATATTGCCATGGAGAGAGATAATAAAGTTATCTTAATAGGAGAAGATGTTGCAGGTGGTGCAACCGTTGACCACTTACAAGACGAAGAAGCATGGGGCGGTGTTTTTGGTGTTACCAAGGGATTAGCAAATAAATATGGCCGTAAACGAGTTATCGATATGCCGATTGCAGAAGCGGGATATATGGGAGCAGCTGTAGCGGCAGCAGTTACTGGTTTACGTCCGATTTCAGAATTAATGTTTAACGACTTTATTGGAAGCTGTTTAGATGAAGTGCTTAATCAGGGAGCGAAAATGCGTTATATGTTTGGTGGAAAAGCAAGAGTGCCTTTAACTATTCGTACAAACCATGGCGCCGGTGCAAGTGCGGCCGCACAGCATTCCCAGACTTTATATGGTATGTTTACCGCTATTCCAGGTTTGAAGGTAGTTGTGCCATCTAATCCATATGATGCAAAAGGTTTATTACTTTCAGCAATTGAAGACGATGATTTAGTTGTATTCTTTGAAGATAAAACCCTGTATAGCATGAAAGGGGAAGTGCCGGAGGGATACTATACCATTCCGCTTGGAAAAGCAGAAGTGAAGAGAGCAGGTAGTGATCTTACCATTGTGGCAATTGGAAAAATGGTCCATGTTGCGATGGAAGCAGCAGATATTTTAGCAAGTAAAGGAGTGGAAGTGGAAGTAATCGATCCTCGTTCATTATCTCCACTTGAAGAAGAACCAATTTTGGAGTCTGTCGAAAAAACAGGAAGGCTAATTATTGTAGATGAAGCAAATCCACGCTGTAGTGTAGCAGCCGATATCGCAGCACTTGTCGCTAATAAAGGGTTTGATTATTTAGATGCTCCAATTAAAACAATAACGGCCCCACATACTCCAGTTCCATTTGCAACTAATTTAGAGCAATTATATATACCAAACGCAGAAAAAGTTATCAATACGGCATATGAATTAATTAATGAATTAACTTTAGCTCGATAAGTGGAGGTGAAAATATGTCAACTGCTATTGTGATGCCGAAATTAGGAATGACCATGAAAGAAGGAACCATTGTGGAGTGGTTAAAACAGCCTGGAGAATCCGTCTCGGAAGGAGAAGGTGTGGCTGTTATTAGCTCAGAAAAACTAACAAGTGAAGTAGAGGCGCCAACAGATGGAGTACTTCTTACAATCATTGAAGAAGTCGATAATGAAGTAGAAGTTGGAAAGCCAATTGGAATAATAGGTAATGAAAAGGAAGCGGAAAGTGAAAGTAGTCAAGATGTTAGGGAAGGAAAAGATGCAGCATTAGAGGAGAATGCGCCGGCGCGACAAGAGGCGGAAGTAAAAGGGGAAGATACAAATAAGCGAATTCGGATATCTCCTGCTGCAAGAAAACTTGCCCAACAACTGCGAGTGGATACACAAAATGTTAAAGGAACAGGACCAAATAATCGAATCACGCGAAGAGATATTCAAGCATTTGCTGACAAGCGTGGAGAAGAAAAAGTACCAACAAAACCAAAAGTGGAGCAAGAAACTAAAACTATTGTACAACCAGATGTACAAACAACAGGCGTAAAAAGCGAAAAGTTATCTGTTATGCGTCAAACAATTGCAAAACGAATGCAGCAAAGCTTGTCTACAACTGCTCAATTAACATTACATCGAAAAGCAGAAATTAATGCCCTGCTAGATTTTCAAAAGGATATTAAGAAACAAGTAACGGAAAGCGAACTAGATGTCCGATTAACTTTAACGGTGCTTATTGCCAGAGCTGTTACATTAAGCTTGCGTGATAAGTCATTTATGAATACTCATTTAATTGATGGTCAATTATATTTATTTGATGAGGTGCATTTAGGAATTGCAACATCTTTAGATGCCGGTTTAGTCGTTCCAGTAGTTAAAAATGCAGAGCGGCTTCCGCTTGGGGAATTAGCAAAAGCTATATCGTCTGTAACGGAAAAAGCAAGAAATGGACAATTACCAGGATATGAATTAACGGGATCAACTTTTACTATTTCTAATTTAGGCCAACAGGGAATTGAATATTTTACCCCAGTCCTAAATACCCCTGAAACAGGTATTCTTGGTGTAGGAACATTTATTGAGGAATTAACACTAGAAAATGAAACCGTAAAAACAGTGAAAAAATTGCCTTTAAGCTTAACCTTTGATCACCAAGTGCTTGATGGAGCACCAGCAGGAGATTTCTTGAATCGTGTTGTTTATTATCTAGAGCATCCATATTTACTAGTGTTATAGATAAAAAGAGTGTAAAAAGTAGATAGGCGTGCAAATGAAAAATGAATGCAGCTCTATTCCATGTTAGATAGCACCATTTATTGAATGTTTGAGAAATTTAAGAAGCGGGGCAGTACGACTTTTCTCTGTAATCGTGCTGCTATCTTAAAAGTCCAATTCAATATGGTAGCTTTAGGTACGAAACATGAATACTTATCGTTGGGATTAGCTCATCATTTTTCTGTGAGCTCTCCGTAGAAGGAAGGGAATCAAGAATGAAGAAATATGATGTCGTTATCCTAGGTGGGGGTACGGGAGGATATGTAGCAGCAATACGTGCCTCGCAAAAAGGAAAGACAGTTGCAGTAATAGAAAAGGATAAGCTTGGTGGAACTTGTCTTCACCGTGGATGTATTCCAAGTAAAGCATTATTGCGTACAGCAGAAGTATTTTCTACATTTAAAAATGCTGGAAGCTTCGGGGTAGACGTAAGTGGAAATATAGCGGTGAATTTTCCAAAAGCACAAAAAAGAAAAGAAATGATTGTGCGCCAATTAGAAGCTGGGATAAAAGGATTGATGCAAAAAGGAAAAATTGATGTCTATGAAGGGACCGGTTTTTTCCACTCTAATTCTATTTTGAAGATCACTGATCGAGCAGGAAAAGAAACAAGTATTGAAGCAAAAAATACTATTATCGCAACAGGTTCAAAGCCAAGATCCCTGCCAGGCTTACCCTTTGATGAGAAGCAAATTCTTTCATCAGACGGGGCGCTGTCACTAAAAGAATTACCGAAGAGTATCATCATCGTTGGTGGAGGGGTCATTGGCATGGAATGGGCCTCTTTACTAAATGATTTCGGTGTAAAAGTTACCGTTTTAGAATATAGCCCGCGAATTGTCCCGACAGAAGAAGAGGACATTTCACAAGAATTACAAAAAATTTATACGAAGAAAAAAGTACAGATTGTAACCAATGCTTTAGTTGATGCAAAAAGCTGTCGATTAACAGAAAAAGGGGTGCAAATCAGTGCCGAAGTAAATGGAAAAACAGATATCTTTTCTGCAGAAAAACTGCTTGTCTCCGTTGGAAGAAGTCCTGTAGTGGAGGGAATTGGTTTAGAAAATACTGCAGTTAAACTGGAAAAAGGCGCAATCGTTGTAGATAAAAATTGTCGTACACATGATCATAAAATATTTGCGATTGGAGATTGTATCCCAACACTTCAATTAGCCCATGTTGCCATGCATGAGGGTATTCTTGCAGTAGATACAATTGTTGGGGAAGAAACATATTTGATTTCATATGAACAAATACCTCGATGTATTTATACCGCACCTGAAATTGCAAGTGTAGGGATATCCGAAGCAGCAGCTAAAGCAAGAGGATATGAAGTCAAAGTTGGATATTTTCCGTTCCAAGCAATTGGAAAAGCACTTGTTCATGGAGAAAAAGAAGGGTTCACAAAGATAATTGCCGATAAGAATACAGATGATATTCTTGGGATAACGATTATTGGTCCACATGCTACTGATTTAATTGGCGAGGCTGCATTAGGTCAAATGCTCGAAGCAACGCCTTGGGAAATTGCCCATACCGTTCATGCCCATCCAACTTTATCAGAAGTATTAGGAGAAGCTGCTTTGGCAGTAGATGGCCTATCTCTTCATATGTAATGACAATTGGCTGACCTGTACGATTGGTGTAGATAATGATAATTTGCAAGTATCTATTTAACCTGTGCAGAATAGTGTCTGCCCAGGTATTATTTACGGATTGTAAAAAGGATAAAGAAGTATTTTTAATACGATTGTTCTCCTTTCATTTCTAGCTGCGGAAAGCAGAATTTTTGCAAGAAACCTTGTCATCCGTTAAGCTGAAAGTAAGTTTATTTCCATTCTTATATAGGAATAGTATATATAGGAAAGTAACAAAAGGCGGTTCTGGTGCAAAAATCACTCGTTAGAAACATAGAGTGTGAGTTTCCTTTAAATTGCTAACTTATGAAGCTAATCCAAACAACTTATGGATGAATTCTTTTTGATTTTGGGCAGACTTCACCCCCTGATGAACCTGCTTCTTTTTCATCATATGCATGGCTTCTATGCCACTCAGTATGTAAGTAGCTGTACGAAATGATTTCAATCCTAACATCGAACTAACTCGCTTTTTTATAAAACGATGATCCTGTTCTACGATATTATTGAGATATTTCACTTGTCTCATTTGTATGCCTTCAGGCATACGTTTCTCTTCTTTTAACTCTTGAATTGCTACAGGATAAGCTGGGTTTTTATCCACTGTTATGACGCGAGGTTTACAAACATGAGAAGTAGCCAAGGCTTTCTTGAAAAAGCGCTTGGCTGCTTGTTTATCTCTTAATTCACTTAGATAAAAATCAATGGTATTCCCTTCTGAATCAACTGCACGATATAAGTACATCCATTGACCTTTTACTTTAATATACGTTTCATCGACTCTCCAGGAATCATTTGTTGGCTTAAGATGACGTCGTACTCTTTCATCTAATTCCGGTCCATATTGATGAACCCAACGCATAATCGTTGTATGAGACATGGATAAGCCACGCTCCTCCATCATTTCCACCAAATCACGAAAACTTAAGTTGTACCGTAGGTACCATCTCACTGTTAACAAAATAATGTCAGGCTGATAATGTTTCCATTTGAATACATTTTGGTTTTCCATACTGATCATGCCCCTTTTTTTAGAGTAATAGTATCAGTATGTCCAAAATTTAGAGATTACTTGCAATTTCCCTGAAGTTTTTGCACCAGAACCTTACTAAGGACCAATTCTTTTTTTTATGTAACATAATAACTGGTTTATTAGATTGAATAGTATCGATTTTTCCTGATTTTCTCTGACCTGATCGAAAAACGTCTGTTTTACGGTTGGTGATACGAACATATCCCATTGAGCGCACAGCATCGGAATAGCTAATTTCTGACGCTACTTCATCATCTTTTATCACACGGGTCTTAAATGTTTTAGTTTGCTTTCTTATTGGCTCTTCTTTTTTTTCTTCAAGGTAATCAGAGAGGTGCCATATTTTTTCTTTTATTATATCCTGAACCGCAGGAATAACTATAAGGCTACTTAAAGTCATAATAATTGTGAGGACAAGAAATATAAAAGGTGACCTTTCCTTTAAGGAACTGGGATAATCGACTACTTTTATAGCCCAATTATTTAACTGTTGTATAATTGATAATTGGTCATTTTCTTGATCAGCAGCAAAGAGCTCTCCATCAATTATTTCCTGAACCTCTTCATCTTCCCAATATAATTGTAGTTCATTAATATCCAATTCAGATAGAGTAGATAGCATATTTATTATATCTGGTGTGATGTACGATTGTATGTCCACCCTTGCATTTCTTACCATTTCTAAAACCGAAGGCATAATGTTCGATTGCAAACCTATCCTTGTGTTTCTTACCGTTTCTAAAACCGAAGGCATAATGCTTGATTGCAAACCTATTCTTGCATTTCTTACCATTTCTAAAACCGAAGGCATAATGTTCGATTGCAAACCTATCCTTGTGTTTCTTACCGTTTCTAAAACCGAAGGCATAATGTTCGATTGCAAACCTATCCTTGTGTTTCTTACCGTTTCTAAAACCGAAGGCATAATGCTTGATTGCAAACCTATTCTTGTGTTTCTTACCGTTTCTAAAACCGAAGGCATAATGTTTGATTGCAAACCTATCCTTATATTTCTTACCATTTTTAATGCTGAGGTTGTAATATTCGGTTGTATTTTTGGTGGGTTATTAAGACCGAGATTTGATGGTTCTGTTTTAGGTACTGTTATTTCAAAATTATGTTTAATGGTTGAAGCAATCTTTTGTATATTTTCCATTTGGCTAAATATAGAATTGTCCGTTACACTTTCTATTCCACTGAAATTAAAATCGTAGTTAAAGTCGGCCTTTTTCACTTAAATCCCTCCAATAATATGTAAGTTAATTATACTATTACTGACGAGTATCTTAAGTAATTTAAGGCTCACAGCAGGTACAAAAATTTATTAAAAGCTAAATTTCACTAGCGTCGCATTAAAATAATTCAAAGCCCTTTATAAATCTGAATTTTCTGCAATATTATTCATGCACAAAAAAATCCTTTATAATGGTTGGGTGGTAGTAAACCATCCAAATCCAAAATAAAGGACATACACATGGATAAGTTTACACGAAAAACATCATTTGAACAATGGCTTTCACCGATTTCCTCCACAAAACTAGAGGAACTTGTGGAAGCCTATCAATTAAATTACTATACAAAGAAGCTGTACATTGCTTCATTCTTGAAATTACTCGTATTCGCACAACTCAACGAAACCGAAAGTCTACGTGCGGTTAGTGAGACGTTATTCTCGGATGACCTACAAAAAGCAACCGAACTAGAATCAATTAGCTTTTCGCAGCTCGGACGCCGATTAAATCAAGTGCCGACTGAAGTGTTCCAACAGGTATTTTTGGATTTAGTTGCCCAAATTCACGAGAAATCACATTATGAGCAGCGCCGAGAAACGACAACACCACTGAAAATTATCGACTCGAGTACGTTGCCATTGAACTTGAAAAACCATAAGTGGGCTGAATTCCGTAAAACAAAGTCGGGCATCAAGCTTCATTTACGTCTTGTTTACGCAGAAAAAGGCTGTTCCTATCCAGATAAAGCGGTGCTGACAAACGCGAAAGAACATGATCGAGGTCAGCTGGAAGTACTCGTTGACGACAAAGAATGCATGTACGTCTTTGACCGGGGTTACTTGGATTATGAACGATTTGACCGCATGACAGACGATGGGTATTTCTTTGTGTCACGCTTACGAAAAAACGCTGTCATTCGTGTAATCGAGCCATTTAAACTGCCTGAAGACTCGCTTGTGTTTTCAGATGAAATGGTTTTGATTGGTACACCGCAAAACCGTGCAGAAAACGCTTTTCGCCTCATCAAAGTGCTCGATTCAAAAGGAAACGAACTGCATCTGATCACGAATCGATTTGATTTAAGCGCTGACGAAATCGCTGAGTTATATAAGTCGCGCTGGGCAATCGAGCTATTTTTTAAATGGCTGAAGCAGCACTTGACTATTAAAAAGTTCTACGCACAAAGCGAACAAGGCGTGCATAATCAGGTGTATATCGCAATGATTGTCTATTGCCTGCATGTACTGGCACAACTGAACACGAATAGTTCGAGAACGTACTTACAAATTAGTCGTTTACTGAAGGCAGCTCCATGGAAATCCGCTCACTTATGGCTACGAAAAATCGCAGGAAAAGCGGTCCCATAAAGGGTTTCCCGCCTCTGTCACACTCGTCAACAGTTATAGTAAAAAAATGGATGTTTACTACCTCTGTTCAAGAGTATTCGTTTTTCTTTATAAAAGGAAAAATAAGAAAACAGAAAATTCAGTTGAAATTTATGCGACGCTAGTGCTATTGTACCATAAAAAAATTTAGTGCTAACTACAGTAAAATCACGATAATAATTGTCATGAAAAGACAGGATGAGTGATAAAATACAAAAAAGTAGAAAAGTTTACGTGCGGTATTTAAAAATTGCCGATGAAAGGAACTGGAAAGATGAAATTTCAAATTGAATGGCACTATGAATCATCCAAACAAAAGCAACTGACGTTTTACTCTGATTTCACAGATGCAAACGAAGCGTTTATCATTATAGGGGATTTGGAACGAACTGGACGCGCAAAGGAAATTTATTTGATTAGTGAAGATGGACAACGTTGGACTGTAAAAGAAGCCAAAAAGTTATTTGAAGAAATTCAAACGGAACCTCATGACATCACGGTATATTTTGATGGGGGCTTTCACCACGACATGCAGGTCGCAGGTCTCGGTGCTGTTATTTACTTTACACAAAATGGATTTCCTCAGCGGATTCGAGTTAACACGCAGCTTGAACAGATTGAATCGAATAATGAATCGGAATACGCGGCTTTTTATTTTGCGGTACAGCAGCTAGAAGAAATGGGAGTTCATCACATCCAAGTGACGTTTAAAGGAGATTCGCAAGTTGTATTAAATCAGCTAGCAGGTGAATGGCCTTGCTTTGAAGAAACCTTTAATAAATATTTAGATCGCATTGAAGATAAGCTACAAGAATTAGGAATTAAACCAATTTATGAACCGATTTCACGCAAAGATAATGAAGAAGCAGATCAGCTTGCAACACAAGCCTTACAAGGAATTACGATAGCTAGCCGAAAACGAATATAGGTACTAATTGAAATGGAGAGATGCAGCATGGAAAGAAAGCAAGTATTAGAAGAGGTAACAGAGCTTTTAGATTACTATTGCAATGACTGCTTTGTCAAAAAAACGTTTAATAAAGAGCGCGGAAAAACGTATGCCCAATCGTTTTGTATTAATGAGTGTACGGTAGGGGAGAAAATTAAAAATTACGGAGAGCTATTAACTAAAAAGTAGTTCTGTATAATTTTTTTCGTCTTGCTTTATCCTATCTACAGGAGGTGTTTTCCGAATGGATAACTTTTCAAAGCAAGACGTAACAACAGGTTATAATGATTTGCAACAAGCTCAAGTCTCTATTCAATCGGCGCAAAAAATGATTGGAACTGCAACGATGAGCATGAGTCCACAGCAGCTTAGTGAAGCAACAGAAGCTCTAGCAAACGCGCGCACAGAATTAGAAGCGGCACAGGCAAACGCAACGGGCGTAGACGAAGAGTTTCTTCAAAAGTGCATGGCGGATTTAAAAGCTTGTGAGCAGCAGTTAACTGAGGCAAAGCAATAAGGTTGTAACAGAGGAAGAGCACTCTTTTCATCGTAAAGTGACCGCGATAAAAAGAGTGCTTTTTTCACTGATATACATAATGATTTAAATATCTGTAATATTATGGATGTATTTACTAATCTTTGTTTTAGAGGTATAATGAAAACAGATATCGAAAAATTCTGTTTATTATCAGGTTAATTGTCGATAAGGAGTGAGAGCTGTGTACCGTACACAAGTGAAAGGAAATGAAATTATCGTTTTGTTTTCAACGACAGAAGCATCCAAAAAAAGGACTGATATTGAAAGAGAAAAAATCTATAAGCGCGTTCTTCATTTGGATGAAAAACTGCTTACATTTCATAATGGTACGAGCTTTACAATTGGAGATCCGCTAGGTTTGATTGTCGCTCATGTTAAGAAGAGTGAGTTAACGACAATTTACATTGAACATATTATTGATAAACAATTTATGTATCATGATGATGTGATTTAAAAAGGTGAGACGAATTCGTCTCACCTTTTGCTATTAAATAAACATACCTGCGATTGCTGCGCTTAATAAGTTAGCTAATGTACCAGCAAGAATAGCACGGAATCCTAAACGTGCGATTTCTGGGCGACGGCTTGGAGCCATGTTTCCTAAACCACCTAATAAAATAGCAAGTGAAGATAGGTTAGCAAACCCACATAGTGCAAAGCTGACAACAGCGACCGTTTTATCAGAAAGCTGATCAATCTGTGGAGCAAAAGAAGAGTACGCTACAAATTCATTCAACACAAACTTTTGTCCGATGAAACCAGCAGCTTGTACGGCCTCACTCCAAGGGACACCAATAACAAACGCAATCGGTGCAAACACAAACCCTAAAATGGTGTCAAGCGTAAAGTTTTCAAGGTTGAAAAGGCTTCCAATTCCAGACAAAAGTCCATTTAACAATGCAATCAGTGCGATGAATGCAAGTAGCATTGCTCCTACGTTTAATGCAAGCTTTAACCCGTCAGATGCTCCGCGAGCAGCTGCATCAATCACATTAACCGTATCTTTATCTTTTTCCATTGCAATGCCTTCAGCTGTTGACGTCTTTTCTGTTTCTGGAATGATCATTTTGGCCATAATTAATCCGGCTGGAGCAGCCATAAAGCTTGCTGCTAATAAATATTCGATTGGTACACCTAAAGCTGCATATCCAAATAATACTGAACCAGCAACTGATGCTAGACCACCCGTCATAACGGCAAAAAGCTCTGATCTTGTCATTTTTGGCAAGTATGGTCGAATAACTAACGGTGCTTCCGTTTGACCAACGAAAATATTCGCTGCGGCAGATAAAGATTCCGTTTGGCTTGTTCCTAGTAGTTTGGCTAATCCGCCACCAAGGAACTTAATAATAATCTGCATGATTCCTAGATGATATAGAACCGCAATTAAAGAAGAGAAGAAGATAATTAACGTTAATACATTAAATGCAAAGATAAACCCAGTAGGCTGACTTGCATCCGACAGTGTACCAAACAAGAAGGAAATCCCTTCATTTGCATAGTTTACAACGTTTTGGACAGCAGTTGTTACTTTTTCTAAAGCTGCTCGGCCAACGTTCCATTTTAAGACGATAAATCCAAATAGAACTTGAATGGCTAAGCCGACTAATATCGTACGAGGTTTGATTGCGTTTTTATTACTGGATAATAAAAACGCTACCAAAAAGATAAATGCAATACCTAATAGACCCCAAAGGAAATTCATATTCTCCACCTTTTCTTTATGTTTTTAGCACGTTGTCGTCAGACTTCTAACGTCTTACGACAACTTAAATATAATAGTTTTTATCGAAAAATGAAAGAGGTTTTTGAGTTTTTCCTCTTTTATCTTGTCCGAACTTTGATAATTTATGAATAAAAAATGAGTGATTAATCTTTTAAAAAGGTTTGATACACAAGGGATGGTTAAATCATAGGATTGTGATTTATGCATGAATAGGAAATGATAAAATAGCAAAAAAATATAGATATGCATTGTTTGGCAAATGCTTAAAATTGTTTAGCATCACGCTACCTGGAGGCTGCTATGGAAAGTAGAAAAAAAATGGACTTGCTTGCGCTTGCATCGGTTCCGCTTATTATGACACTGGGGAACTCCATGCTCATACCTGTTTTGCCAGTCATTGAAAAGCAGTTGAAAATCAGTTCTATGCAGGTCTCAATGATTATTACCGTGTACTCAATATTTGCTATTTTTTTGATTCCAATTGCTGGCTATTTATCAGATCGCTTTGGACGAAAAAAAGTCATCATTCCCAGTCTAATTTTAGCAGGGATAGGTGGAGCAATTACGGGGTGGGCTTCATGGCAAATGGATAGCCCGTTTTGGATTATTCTAATTGGGCGAGCCGTTCAGGGGATTGGTTCAGCCGGTGCCATGCCAGTAGTGATTCCTTGTGTAGGGGATATGTTTGAGGACGAACAGGAAGTAACGAAAGGGTTAGGGTTAATTGAAACGGCTAACACGTTTGGTAAAGTATTAAGCCCCATTTTAGGTTCATTCTTAGCCTCTTTTATTTGGTTTTTACCATTTTGGTTTATTCCTATTCTTTGTTTATTGTCCATCTTACTTGTTCTCTTTTTGGTGAAAACTCCTAAGTCAGGATCATCTGATACAAAGAAACAAAACATTAAAGATTTCATTAAAAATGTGAAGGGTACTCTTCATAAGAATATTCGCTGGCTGTTAGCTATTTTTATTTTAGGTGCTATTATCATGCTTGTTTTATTTGGAATGCTCTTTTATTTATCAACAATTCTAGAAGAGAGATACGACATTATCAATACAAAAAAAGGCTTTGTTATGGCCATTCCATTGCTTGCACTATCCATTGCCTCTTATGTTGCTGGAAAGAAAATTGGTAAGAATAAAGTTGTGATGAAATGGTGTTCATTCTTTGGATTTCTTCTATTAACTTGCTCTTTTCCCATCTTATTCTTTAATACCTCGATCGTCATGATTATCATAACGCTTGTAATTGGCGGTATCGGAATAGGTGTTGCTCTCCCAAGTCTAGATGCTTTAATTACGGAAGGCATTGAGAAAGAAGAGCGAGGTACAATTACGTCAATATACAGTTCCATGCGCTTTGTTGGAGTCGCTGCCGGACCCCCATTGTATACATTGTTAATGAAATGGTCAGATATGGCTGTTTTCCAAATGTCTTTATTTGTTAGTGCAATTGGGGCTATCATTGTCCTTAAGGCAATCAAACCAACAGATGAAGCCGTGAAGGTTAAAAAAGCTGAGGTTTAATTTTATTTTAGAGATAGATGTTTGTCCCTCACAACTTGTATTACTGTGTCATACACTATGAATGAAAAGATGAATCAGTGAAATGAGGGACAAAGAAGACGGCATTGCAAATTATGAAAATTTTAGCTTCTGCTACAACAGTTACAACCGTAAGCCCCGTTAATACAAAGTTATTCTACGTTACGACTGCACAAACGGATGGAGGAGGCACGCTAACAATCGATGCTGCTGACTTTTTTTTGGATGATGGCTCAGCAGCAACGACACTTCCTGCACTAGAAAGCAGCAATAGCTATTATCAAGTGTACATCAATGGTTTATTACAGATGGAAGGGTTATTGACTTACACACCTGGTGCTACGGGCGTAGGCTCAGTAGCAGTTGATGTACCAATAGGCGGATCAATTTTAACAGGAACTCCTGTTATTGTAGAGGTTGTTAACTTTACACCGGCTTCCTCAACAACCGTTACAACATAATGAAGCGATACGAAAGAAGCAAAGCTACATTTTTGCTTCTTTTTATTATGGAATTTAAGCTAAATAAATTGTAATAAACTGGAGTGAAATTAATGTATTCTCGGAAGGAACATCTGTCGACAAAAGCTCAAGTATACCTTCATCCACTTTGTAAATTGCAGGAGGTTGAAGCATTCCGTTTACAAATAAATTAGTATAGGAAACCGAATCAGGGCTCAATATGCCGCTGTTTCCGTAGCCTGGCAATTGGTCTTTATTTGTAAAGATGCGCTGTTGTCCATCTGCTCTAGCATAATAATAACCGATATTTGTTTTGGCGATTTTTAAAGGTGGCAAAGAGAACTTGGTTGAAAGCTTTATCGAACGTGTCGTCCAGTCAGTAACTTGTTTAGCTCTTATTGAATGAGAATTTTTATTGTTTTTTTTCATAGTTATACACCTCGCTTTTTACGCGTTCTTCTTATATTAAATCTGCTTTTTATACAATATTAATTTTCCGATAAAAAGTCCCTAATATTAGATAGTTTATGGTGTTAATTACCTTGTTAATAAATAATTGTCTAACAGTAGAAACGTTGATATGATAAGAGTTAAGTGACCATTAGAGCTGTTAAAAGATTTGGTTGCGGAATAGATGAGGTGGCTAGAATGATGAAGATTACGGTAAAAGAGTTGAAAAATTATGTAGAAGAGCATCGGATTGTTGATGGACTTCAATCTGTGCGCTTAGAATTAGAACAGCTTGAAAAGGCACCCTCACACCTTACTCTAAGGAAAAAGCTTGCTGAGTTTCAATCGAGCGATGATTTATACGAGCTCATTCGTCTATTAGATGACGGGTTAATGTATCGATATAGTAGCGTGGTTACTCGATACGCTTATCGCCATTTTGGCACATTTCAAATGGCTGTCTTTTTATATGATGAATTTGTTCGTGAAGGAAAGACGCTACAAGCAAAGCGAGAATTGGATTTATTATTAAAAACTACAGATTTAAATACAGTTACACCAAAACAAATTGAAACGGCTTACTTCCTAATGGTACGTATTCTGTTAGAAATTAAGCGGTTTGATGAAGCGAAAGAATGGATGCAAAAAGTCGAGCAATACAACGAAACCGAAATGTTTGATAAATGGGGCTATTTTTATATTCAAACGGGCGAATGGGAAAAAGCAGAATATTATTTAAGCGAGGGTATCGGTGAAAATAAAAAGTCTGATATGTGCTTTTTATTTTTGGCGGACCTATACGCTGCAAAAGGTGAGCATGATAAAGCTTTACATACGATTAATGAAGCTTTGGGCATGTATCCTCAGCTACCTGCATTATATATGGAGAAAGTTAGAAAACTAAAAGATTTACAGTGCTATGAGGAGCTTCTTGAGGCTGTTAATGACTTGGAACAAATACTCATTACAAAAGAGTATCATTCTTATTTTACACAGCTCAAAGCAGAAGCCTATTTTTATTTAAAAAATGCAAGCAAGCTACAGGTATTAGTAGAGCAAGAAGAGAGTTTGAAAAATACGCCGTACGCAAAATTAATGAATGATGGACAAGCTGTGAAGTTACCCATTAAACCTATTATTCAAAAAGATAACTACTGCGTTCCGGCAAGCTTAAGCATGATTCTTAGCTTATTTAACCAACCCAAGACACAAGATGAAATTGCTGAACATATTTATAGCCAACTTGGTTCAAAACTTTCAACCGCGGTGGAGTATACGGAAAGTCTAGGCTATAGCTGTCGTTTTTTCACAGGGACTATAGAGACGTATAAGCAACTGCTTCATAACGGTACACCAATACTTGTTAGCGTAGAATTTGAGCATGCTTCACATGTTCAAGTGGTATATGGTTATAATGATCAGCTACAGGCTTTCTATGTACAGGATCCTAATTTTTTAAATCCTCAGCTGGTTGAGTATAGTGAGTTTGAACGAGCTTACGTAAACTCAGGCTATTTATCAATTGCTATTTGTAAAGAAGAAGCAGGACTTGCGTTTCTTTCAGAGCGTGATCACTATTTTTTTAAAGAATTATATCGCATAACAGAGCTAGTTGAGCAGGATGAAGAGCGTTATATTCAACAGCTAATAGCGCTTCTAGAGTCACATGGAGATATTCCTTTTTCTCCTTTGTTTGGCATTAAGCACATTTTTCGAGAGGATAGTCGTCAAGTTACGTTCGAGTGGTTACACAAACTGCTTACTACGTATCCAAACAATGACTATATTAGGCTACACACAGCTTATGCGTTTTTCCGAACGGGTGAAAAACAAAAAGCAGGTGAGCTCTTGCAACAAGTTAAAGAAAAACGAACGAGTTCATTTTATTATTACTTAAAAGGTAGGCTTCATTTTGAAGATGATCAGTATACGCAGGCAATTACGTATTTTCAGCGGTCATTGCAGCTAGATATTGAGCAGCATCTTGTACTGAGCTATTTGGCTCTTGCATATTTCTATAAAGACGATGTTGATTACGCTTTTGAACTGTCTCATACTTCACTAAGCTTTTATGATGAAGAGCCATTTTCAAAAGTTAATCATGCACTGATTTTAAATGACCTCGGAAAGACTCAAGAAGCTCGAACTATTTTCGATGAGTTATTGCGTCATGATCGCACAGACGCATTTCTATGGTATGAACGCGCTAAGTGTGATCAGCGCTTAGAAAAAGGACAAAAAGCTTATCGAGGCTTTATGGTAGCAAAGCACCTGCAGCCTGATATGCTTTACCCGTACATTTCGTTAGCGGATTGGTATCAACATGAAAAAGACGATTCGTTAAAAGCTGAGACTATTTTATGTGAAGGAATTAAGCAAGTCGAAAGCAACGAAACGCTCTCACGTCTTCTTGGAGATCTCTATATTGAAAACAAAGAATATGAAAAAGCAATTCAGCTCTTTGCAAATGCTGATACGCCAATGCTTCAAAATGGCCTTGCTTATGCTTATCTGCAAGCTGGCCGTTTATCGGGAGCTTTAAAGCTGTATGAACAAGCTTTAATAGCTGAAGAGTACGATCAAGATGCTTATTTAGACGCTGGGAATGCGTTGGTACATTTTTGCAAAGAAAACGGCCTTCAAGAGGGGGTAGAGGTTGGAATCTCTCTCATTGAAAAAGGTCTTGCTGGCCTAGAGACGGATTTAGATCAAGCTTTAGAATCGTATGTTGGATTTATGAATGATTTTGATCAATTAGAACGAGGAGTTACCTTCTTAAAACAAGAATGGAAAATGAATCCAAAAGAAATTCTTTATGGATGCTATGCTGGCGTACTGTTAGAAGAAGAGAAGCGATATGATGAAGCGATAGCTCTTTATGAAGAGACGCTGAGAGTTGAACCAAATGGCTTTTCATACTATCGATTAGGTGAAGTTTACAAAGAGATGGATTTAGTTGGAAAAGCTAAAGAAGCGTATGAGCTAAGCGTGTATTATGATCGTCGAAACAGCGGTGCGTATGAGAACTTAATACTAATTGCTCGAATGGAAGAAGATGAAGCAGCAGAAAGAGATTACCTATATACCGTACTGCAATTCGATCCATTAGATGTGAATATGGAGCGTTTATCACATTTGTGTAAGACAGAATCCGACTATGCAGAGCTCATTAACTATTTAGAAACCGTTGACACACCTTCACTTCAAGGATGGGTTATGGATAGTTTAGCTTATGTATATGGTGCGAAAGGTGATAAAGACCAAGAGGAAAAGTACTTGTTAAAAGCGCTAGAGATGAGTCCAAATCAACAAGCCGTACAGCACCACTATGCAAATTGGTGTATTCAACAAGGAAATCTTAAAGAAGCGAAGTTGGTTATGCTAACCCTCATTAAAGAAAACGTGGAAGAAGAGCTGTTTTATGCAACGTGGCTGGAATGCTTCCCATCCCGAAAAGAACTTTTGACACTGTCTACTCATTTAAAGAAACTAAATGTCCCAAAGGAAGAAAAGGCATTTATCTATATGAATACAGCGGTCGCACTGCAAGCAGTAGTCGAAGAATTTAATGATGTAGAAGAGGAAAGCGCATTTCTAAAGCGTACGATTAAAAAGTTTAAAGAAAAAGCAACAATGATTGCACTTTTCGGTATGATCATTGAATTACATGAAACGGCTATAAAGCTAGACCGTACAAATGTACAAGCCGTGCATGCGCTAGCAAGTTTTTATGAAGAAAGGCAGATGGAAGACGAAGCTATTGCTTTGTTAGAGAGAAAGTTAAAAGAAACGGAAGACCTTAGTATTGGACATCATTTAATGCATATTATCATCAATCTCGATCATGATGATGAGAGCATAAAAAAAGGCTTATCCTTTCTCGAATTTTTATTAGATATAGAGCCTTACAACTTTGATTTCTTATTATATCAAGCGATTCTACTCGGTGAGCAAGGAAGTGAAGTAGAAGCGGAGGAAAAGTTTAAACAACTTTTAAAGCAGCAAAAATATGATCCCAACGTTTATGCTGGATTAGGAAAGCTATATAATCGAATAGAACGTTATGATGAAGCCATTGGCATTTTCAATGAAGGAGTTGAAAATGGCCAAACGAACACCTTGCTGTATGTAGAGCTTGGTATTGCCTATCATTTAACGGGGCAGACACAAGTTGCAGCGGAGCTTATGGCAAAGCGATTAGAGGAAGAAGATGACCTGTTTATTCGCTACAATTTAGCTTGTTACCTAGCGAGTATAGGAGATATAAAACAAGCGGAACAAGAGCTTCACCTTGTATTGGAACAAGATGAAAGCGGCCAGTTTTATGAGATGGCAAAAGGAGACGAAGATCTTCGTTTGCTACGTGTTAAGTAAATGAAAAAAGTGCTTTGCAGCTACATATGCAAAGCACTTTTTTTATTGGCTGCTTTTCTTAGAAAGGCGGCGTTCTTGAAAAGATGAGTACACTTCGATAACAAGAATAATGAGCGTACCTAACACCAAACCGTTGCTCAAGAATGTCGTTACCAGTGGAGGCAGTGTAGAAAAAGCTTCCGAAGGTAAGAACATAACTCCAATTCCTGCGAATAGAGGAATTCCAGCTTTTTTCATGGCTTGATAAGGAGCAGATGTATTGGAAAACTCATGCATGCCTAATGCAATCATGCTCGCAAAGACAGGGAAAATAGCAGCATAGCCCACGGCTGTTGGTAAGCTAGACATAATGGAAGTGAGCGGAGTAAAAATGCTCACAAATAATAATAAGAACGACGCTACGATAAACGGTAAACGACTGTATATACCAGTTGCTGAAATAAAGCCTCCAGACCCCGAAATTGGAACTGCCCCGACACCAGAGAAAACGCCTCCAAGTAATTGACTAATGCCTGAAGCAATGCCTGATTGTTTGATATAGCTTCCTTTTGTTTTTGTCCCGTTACGTTCATAAACAGATTCAACGACGCGTATGGAAGCGAGCATGTTTGTAATTAAGATAAGCGTAACAAAGAAAGCAGTTGTTACCATGCTCCATTCTATTTTTTGGGGGCCAAAAGCAAACGGTTCAGGGATATAAAAGAGGTTGGGTTGAAACGTAATTTGATCCGTTAAGTTTAAAAGGGCGAACAGTCCCCAACCAATGCCGATGCTTGCAATAATACTAAACTTGTTAAATAGCGGATGTGACAGCATATAAAAAGCCAATAGTAAAATAGCAGCTGAAGCTAACGCGACTGGAAGTTTAATAGTAGGGTTATCGCTTGTTACGCCAAGCATCCCTTTTAAAAATGAACCGCTTAGCTGTGCTACTAGTAAAATTAAATAAGTACCCGTTACGGTTGGGGTAAAATATTTTGCTAGCTTATCAATAAGGCCAAAAGCACTCATTAATAAAGCAATAATCCCGCTTGTAATCATCGTGAATTGTAAAACCTGAAGCGTTTCCGTTCCCGAACCAAATAAAACTGTTCCTAAGCCGGCATAAAGGGAAAATACGCCCCACCAAACGCCAGCTGGGCCTTCCATAATTGGTAATCGATGTCCGATGAAGATTTGAAGTAAGCCTGATGCTCCAAGAATGAAAAGCGTCCGCTGTAAAAATTCAATGGATTCTGTTGGTGAAAGGTTGAATTGAGAAGCGATGACAATTGGAATGATAATGCTATTAGAAATCATAAATAAAAACCATTGTAAAGAAGCAATGGACGTACGAATCATAGTATGCACCTCATGTTTAATCTGTCTAAATCTAGTTTGTTTTAGCTAGTAACTTTTTACATTTTACCACGAAATCGTTGTTTTGAAAGCGATATCTCTATATTAATCTAGAAAACAAATGCTGTAGGTATATCGACGCAGGTAAAGAAACGGTGCAAAAATTGACGAAATATGTAGGGTAAATAGAGAGATAGACAGAAATAAACAACTTATTCCAAAAACAATAAATATTATATTGAAAAAATTGAATAAATATTTTATAATTTTCTTAATATTTACTACAATTAACTCTTTAAACAAAGAAGGGAGTGTAAAGATGAAGCTATACGTATCTATTGATATGGAAGGAATTACTGGTCTCGTGGATCAAAGCAACGTCTTTTTACAAGAAGCAAACTATGAGCGCAGTAGGCGCATTATGACGAAAGAAGCCAATGCTGTCATCACAGCTGCTTTAAAAAGCCGATGTACAGAAGTGGTTGTAAACGATAGCCACTCAAGTATGAATAACCTGTTAGTTGAAGACCTACATCCTGAAGCCGTTTTAATTTCAGGAAGCGTTAAGCCATATTCAATGGTTCAAGGTCTTGATGATTCATTTGCTGGAGCTATGTTTATTGGATACCATTCACGCGCTGGAATGCCTGGTGTTATGTCACATGCTATGACTTTCGGAGTGCGAAATATGTATATAAACGACGTAGCCGTTGGTGAGCTCGGATTTAATGCTTACGTCGCAGGATATTATGAAGTGCCCATCTTACTTGTAGCAGGAGATGATTATACAACCACCGAAGCGACATCACTCATTCCAAACATTACGACAGCAATTGTTAAAAAAGCCATTTCTCGTTCTGCAGCACAAACACTTACTCCTAAGAAAGCAGAACAATTACTTCAAGAAAAAGTTGAAATTGCTATTCAAAACAAACACTTAGTCAACCCTTTATTACCACCAACCCAACCAACCTTGAGAATCGAATTTAATAATTATGGTCAAGCGGAATGGGCCAATTTAATGCCAGGTACAAAAATTGAGCCTAATTCAACAACCGTTAGCTTTCAAGCGAAAGATATTTTAGAAGCATATCAAGCGATGCTTGTTATGACAGAACTTGCGATGCGAACTACATTTTGTTAGAAAGTGTGATTAAAAATGAAGACATACATAGTGAAGCGCTTTATTTCAATGATTATCACATTGTGGGTCATTGTAACATTAACCTTCTTTTTAATGAATGCTATACCAGGTTCACCTTTTAACGAAGAGCGAGCTACGAGTGAAGCTGTACAAGAAAATCTAGAGTCGTACTATCACTTAAATGAGCCATTAATTGTCCAGTATTTTATGTACATAAAATCCATTGTTACGTTTGATTTTGGACCATCAATTAAGCAGCCGTCTCAAACAGTAAATGATTTGCTGGGGCGCGGGTTTCCCGTTTCTTTTGAACTTGGAATGATCACTTTACTTGTAGCTGTATTTTCAGGTATTGCGCTTGGAATTGTAGCTGCACTACGCCGCAATGGAATTGTCGATTATTTAGCTATGACGATTGCTGTTATCGGAATCTCGATTCCCAACTTCGTTATGGCAACGCTGCTTATTCAAAAGCTAGCCGTTGATTGGGCGATTTTGCCGGCTGCTACATGGACGAGCCCGAAGCATATGATTTTACCAACCCTTGCTCTTGCGACGGGGCCAATGGCTATTATCGCGCGCTTGACCCGTGCAAGTATGATTGAAGTGTTAACACAAGACTATATCCGAACAGCAAGAGCTAAAGGGCTTTCCCCCTATAAGATTGTATTTAAGCATGCTTTGCGAAACGCGTTGCTTCCTGTTGTAACGGTGTTGGGAACAATTGCTGCTAGCGTATTGACAGGGACGTTTGTTATTGAACAGATTTTTGCTATACCTGGTATGGGAAAATACTTTGTTGACAGTATAAACACGCGTGATTATCCGGTCATTATGGGAACGACAGTGTTTTATAGCGCCATTTTAATTTTTATGCTGTTTTTAGTAGACATTGCCTATGGCATTTTAGATCCAAGAATTAAACTACATCGAAAGGAAGGATGAGCATGAGTGATCTGAAAGCACAAGAGCCAGTAAACATTCCTGATGAATGGTTTGTACCAAAGCAAAAAGATCGCACCGAGGCTGAAGCTGTTGTGCGTCCTAGCTTGTCTTATTGGCATGATGCATGGCTACGATTAGTGAAAAACAAGCTAGCAATGCTAGGTTTAATCTTTTTAGTTTTATTAGTCATCATGGCCATTATGGGACCGATGATTTCTCCCCACAGCGTCACGCAAACGGCATTTGCGAATCAAAATCAGCCACCTTCAAAAGAACACTGGTTTGGAACAGATGATTTAGGACGGGATGTCTTTACTCGAACGTGGTATGGAGCAAGAATTTCATTATTCGTTGGAGTAATGGCTGCTTTAATTGATTTTATAATCGGCGTTATTTATGGAGGAGTTGCTGGCTACAAAGGCGGTCGCACAGATAACGTGATGATGCGTATTGTTGAAGTCCTATATGGTCTTCCTTACTTGCTAGTCGTCATCTTGCTAATGGTGGTGATGGGACCTGGTTTATCAACCATCATCCTTGCACTTTCCGTGACAGGGTGGATTGGAATGGCCCGAATTGTCCGAGGGCAGGTTCTGCAAATAAAAAACTATGAATTTGTGCTTGCTTCCAAAACATTTGGCACAAAAACAGCCAGAATTATTAAGAAAAATTTGTTACCTAATACAATGGGACCCATTATTGTTCAAATGACATTAACGGTTCCAACAGCTATCTTTGCCGAAGCGTTTTTAAGCTTTTTAGGATTAGGTGTTCAAGCGCCTTTTGCCAGCTGGGGGGTAATGGCAAACGACGGTTTATCTTCTATTTTATCTGGCTATTGGTGGCGCTTATTTTTCCCGGCTTTCTTTATTTCCATTACCATGTTTGCATTTAACGTGCTAGGGGACGGTTTACAAGATGCTCTTGATCCAAAGTTAAGGAGGTAGAAGCGCAGTGGAAAAAGTTTTAGAAGTTCAAGATTTAACTGTGAAATTCGCTACATATGGCGGTGAGGTCCAAGCGGTTAGAGGCGTGTCGTTTGATTTATATAAAGGCGAAACGCTCGCGATTGTAGGCGAGTCAGGATGTGGGAAAAGCGTAACTTCTCAAAGCATTATGAGGTTGATTCCAAATCCTCCAGGAAAGATTACAAGAGGATCAATCTTATTTAAGGGAAGGGATTTAGCAGAGCTTTCTGAAAAGGCAATGAGAAAGATACGCGGCGCGGATATCTCAATGATTTTCCAAGATCCAATGACTGCATTGAACCCAACAATTACGGTAGGGCAACAAATTGCAGAAAGCATGATGCAGCATGAAAATATTACAAAAGAAGCAGCGAATAAAAAAGCACTAGACATGCTTAATTTAGTTGGAATTCCAAATCCAAAAGAGCGCTTGAAACAATATCCTCATGAATTTAGCGGAGGTATGAGACAGCGGATTGTCATTGCCATGGCTCTTGTATGTGAACCGGAAGTACTCATTGCCGATGAACCGACAACGGCTTTAGACGTAACGATTCAAGCTCAAATTTTAGAGCTTTTTAAAGAGATTCAAGCAAAAACAGGTGTATCCATTATTTTGATTACGCATGATTTAGGAGTTGTGGCCCAAGTCGCAGACCGAATAGCCGTCATGTATGCAGGTAAAATCGTTGAAGCAGGAAAGCGGAGAGATATTTTTTATCAACCGCAGCATCCTTATACAAAAGGTCTCTTACAGTCTGTGCCACGCCTCGATTTGAGTGGTGGAGACCTCGTGCCAATTGCTGGTTCGCCGCCAGACTTATTTGCACCTCCTATTGGATGCTCATTTGCTGCTAGGTGTCCTTACGCAATGGAAGTGTGTGATCGCGTGTATCCTGGTGAAATTTTGTTTCGGAATGAGCATTCAGTCAGCTGTTGGCTGCAAGATGAAAGAGCCAAAAAACTAGTATCTACTATAAGCTAGCCTTATAGATACATAAATAGGTAAAGAGAACAGGGGGAACAAGATGAAACGAATTATGTCTGTCGCGATGATGTCTATTTTAGTATTTGCGCTCGCTGCCTGTACGGCAACAAGCGATTCAGGTGCCGAGCCTGAAGGTGGTAGTAAGAAGGAAGATGGTAAAGTATTGTATATGAATAACGGTGCAGAACCAACTTCTTTTGATCCACCAATTGGTTTTGATTCGTACTCTTGGCAAATGTTAAACAACTTAATGGAAGGCTTAACAAGATTAGGGCAAGAGCATGAACCAGAAGCAGCAATCGCTGAGAAATGGGACGTATCAGAAGATGGTAAAGTTTATACATTTCATATTCGTGAAGATGCAAAGTGGTCGAATGGTGATGACGTAACGGCAGGAGACTTTGAATTTGCATGGAAACGATTATTAAACCCTGAAACAGGCTCTCCAGCTGCTTTCCTAGGCTATTTTATTGAAGGTGGAGAAGAGTTTAATACAGGAAAAGGAAAAGCTGAGGACGTAAAAGTAAAAGCAGTAGATGATAAGACGTTTGAAGTAACGTTAAAGAGTCCACAAGCGTACTTTTTAAGCGTCATTGCAAATCCTGCATTTTTCCCAATCAATGAAAAAGTAGCAACGGAAAACCCTAAGTGGTTTGCTGAAGCGAAAAGTTTCGTTGGAAATGGTCCATTTAAGCTGACAGAGTGGAAGCATAACAGCAATATCGTTATGGAGCGAAACGATCAGTATTGGGATGCGAAAAGTGTGAAGTTAGATAAAGTTAACTGGGCAATGGTGGAAAATACAAATACAGAATATCAAATGTACCAAAACGGTGAGCTTGATGTATCTGAAATTCCAGCGGATTTAAGTGATCAGTTGTTAAAAGATGATAGTCTAGACATTAAAGATCAAGCAGGTGTTTATTTCTATCGTCTTAATCTAGATCAAGAGCCGTTCCAAAATGTCAATATTCGTAAGGCGTTTGCTTTAGCTGTGGATCAAGACCAAATTGTTAACTATGTAACGAAAAACAAAGAAGAGCCGGCTTATGGCTTTGTATCAAAAGGGTTTAATGATGCTAACGGCTCTGATTTCCGTGAAACAAGCGGTGATCTTGTCAAAACAGATGTGAAACAAGCAAAAGAGCTTTTAGAAAAAGGAATGAAAGAAGAAGGATACGATAAGCTACCTCAAGTCACGCTAACTTATAGCACAGATGATACGCATAAGAAAATTGCTGAAGCACTGCAACAAATGTTTAAAGAAAATTTAGGTGTTGATGTGAAGCTTGCGAACATGGAGTGGAACGTATTCCAAGAAGAGCAAAAAGCACTGAAATTCCAATTATCTCGTAGTTCGTTTTTAGCTGACTACGCAGATCCAATCAATTTCTTAGAAAACTTCCAAACAGGCCATTTAATGAACCGTACGGCTTGGAGTAATGAAAAATATGATCAATTAATTCAACAAGCAAAGAATGAAGCTGATGAAAAGAAACGATTTGAGCTAATGTATGAAGCTGAAAAACTATTATTTGATGAAATGCCAATTATCCCAATTCACTTCTATAACTACGTATTTTTGACAAACGAAAACGTATCTGGAATTGTTCGTCATCCAGTTGGTTACTTAGAGTTAAAATGGGCGGATAAAAAATAAACATCGTTCATAAAGTAGTGAATAAGCAGGCTGTGCAAAATGGGAGCAATTTCTCTATTTCGCACAGCCTCTTCATTACATAAAGGGAAAGGGTGCTTTTAAATGATGAAACCTTCTGCTTTAAAAAAAGGAGATATCGTCGGCGTTGTATCACCAGCTAGCCCACCAAAAGAACAGCAGTTAAAAAAGGGAATTGCGTACCTAGAAAGCTTAGGACTTCAGGTTCAAGTTGGAAAATCAGTTTATGAAAAAAATGGCTACCTTGCAGGAACAGATGAACAGCGTGCAGGGGATATTAATGCTTTTTTTGCTACTCCAAACGTCAAGGGGATTATTTGTGCTTGCGGTGGTTACGGAACGGCTAGAATGGCAGATTTACTAGATTATGAGCTCATTAAAGACAATCCAAAGATATTCTGGGGCTATAGCGATATTACATTTTTACATACGGCTATTTCTCAAAAAACAGGACTTATTACGTTTCACGGGCCAATGCTGTCATCTGATATCGGAAAAGATGATGTAAAAGAACAAACAAAGCAGTCTTTTCAACAGCTTTTTACCCCTCAGCCAACATATTATACTGACCAAATTACCCCGCTCCAGATTATCGAACAGGGGGAGGTAAGCGGCCAGCTAATTGGTGGCAACCTGACGTTATTAGCAAGTTCACTCGGTACAGAGTTTGAAGTGGATACGAAGGGCAAGATTTTATTTATTGAAGATATTGAAGAAGAGCCGTACAGCATTGACAGGATGATGACGCAGTTAAAGCTTGCTGGGAAATTTGAAGACGCAGCAGGCATTATGCTTTGCGATTTTCATAAGTGTGAACCGTTAAAAAAAGAAAACTCTTTATCATTAGAAGAAGCTTTATTACAGCCGTTAAAAGGTTTGAAAAAGCCGATTATGAAAGGGTTCTTAATCGGACACTGCTCGCCACAAATTGCGGTGCCTGTTGGGGCGTATGCAACAATGTCAACCTATGAGCGAATGGTAGAGTTAGAAGCCGGCGTGAAAGTAGATTAATAAAGGGAGAGGATACAATGGATGCTAAGAGATACGTTGTCACAGTGTCAGTTGCAACGGTGTGGACATCTACAGAATCACCTCGCAGCCTTGATAAGGTCGCACTAGAAGCACCTGTTGATATAGAAGAGTGGTTATATCGTTTAACGTATGAAAAACGTCTCGCTTTATGCAACGAAAACCTTGTCCAAACGCAGCTTTTATTTGGTGAAAAGGTCGAGGTTATTAAGCAGGAGGGAGATTGGTGCTACGTCTTTATTCCAAGTCAGCCTTCTAAAAAGAATGATGCAGGGTATCCTGGTTGGGTTCCCGCAAGTCAATTAAAGTCAGTAGAGGTACAAAAACAAGACTCATATGCTCAGGTAGTGGCCAAAAAAACGCTTTTAGTAATTAATAATCAAACAGAGCTGATGCTTAGCTATCGAACGACTTTACCTGTGCTTCAACACCTAAACGAACATGTTGAAGTAGAGACGCCGCTTGGAAAAGGTCTCCTCCTGACTAAGGATGTTAATGTAGTTCAAGCTGATACAGAACAGCATCCAACAAAATCGGGAGAGCATCTCGTGTTGGAGGGAAAGCGATTTCTAGACCTTCCCTACTTATGGGGAGGAATGAGCTCATATGGCTTTGACTGTTCAGGCTTTACCTACTCCCTTCATAAAGCGAATGGATATACGATTCCTCGCGATGCAAGCGATCAGGCTACAAGTGGCAAAGGGATTGCATATGAAGAAATGAAGCCAGGAGATTTATTATTCTTTGCTTACGAACAAGGAAAGGGTTTTGTACATCATGTGGCTATGTACTATGGAAATGGTCAAATCATTCATTCGCCGAAAACGGGTAAAACTGTTGAGGTTATTCCTATTAAAGGAATGGAATACGAAGATGAAATTTGCGCAATACGTCGCTACTGGACATAAGGAGGAAATGAAATGACAAAGAAACAGCCTATTCTCGAAGTGAAAAATATGACAAAGTACTTTCCTGTTGCTAAAAATAAAGAATTAAAGGCTGTAGATAATGTTTCGTTTTCCATTCAAAAAGGTGAAACGTTTGGATTAGTAGGAGAGTCTGGATGCGGAAAGTCAACGACAGGACGGACGATTATTGGTCTTTATCAGAAAACGAGCGGTGAAGTACTTTATAAAGGGAAAGATGTGCATAAACTATCTGAAAAAGAGAAATTTACGTTTCAGCGAAATATGCAAATGATTTTTCAAGATCCGTATGCGTCCTTAAACCCAAGGTCTACAGTAAGGGAAATCATTTCAGAGCCCATGGAGGTGCACGGGTTATATTCTAATAAAAAAGAGCGCTTAGAGCGCGTTTATGAACTTTTAGAAGATGTTGGTTTGAATCGTGATCATGCCAATCGCTATCCTCATGAATTTAGTGGGGGGCAACGTCAAAGAATTGGCATTGCACGGGCTTTAGCTCTAAACCCCGAATGTATTATTGCAGATGAGCCCATTTCCGCTTTGGACGTATCGGTTCAGGCTCAGGTTGTTAATTTACTGAAGAAATTGCAGGAAGAAAAAGGGCTTACGTATTTATTTATTGCTCATGACTTGTCAATGGTTAAGCATATTAGCAACCGTATTGGCGTTATGTATTTAGGTCATCTCGTTGAACTGACAACAAGTAATTCATTATATAACAAACCATTACACCCTTATACAAAAGCCCTTTTATCCGCCATTCCAATACCAGACCCTGATATTGAAGATGCGCGCGAACGCATTGTACTACAAGGAGAGCTACCAAGCCCAATTGATCCGCCATCTGGATGCGTATTTCGAACGCGATGTCAGTTTGCGATGGATGCGTGTGCAAATATGAAACCGGAGTGGCAGGAGGTTGGAGAGAATCATTTTGTGGCGTGTCACCTTTATAACGAAGGGATTGTAGATTTAACCTCTGAAATTGCAGCAAGCAAACTATGAGTCTAGTGGAAGAAAAAATTCGTTTTACCGTTCGGCAATGGTCGTCCATGTATAGGGGGAGAGTGAGCTATCTCTTTGAAACTCCTGAAGAAAGGATCGAGCAAGGAGCGACAAACGTGTATCCGTCTGCTAGTACTATTAAGCTGCTCATTGCAGTTGAAGCGTGTCGCCAAATTGATTCCGGCGTTATTTTAGTTCAGCAGACCATCGCGGTTAAACAATCGGATCTTGTAGGAGGAGATGGAATCTTACATGTGTATCCCTACTTACCGACCGTTACAGTGAAAGAGCTAGTTTTGTTGATGCTCATTCTTTCTGATAATACGGCTACAAATATGTTAATTGACCTTTTGGGACAAGACCGCATACAAGCTTGTATTAATGATTTAGGGTTAGAAAACACCCAGCTCAATCGTCAGATGATGGATATTCAAGCTTCCGCGGAAGGAAGAGATAACGTCATAACAGCAGCGGACTTACTTACATGTCTGAAAGTACTCTATAGAGAGGACGTTCTTTCTAAAGATTCGCGTGACTTTTTAAAAGGAAGCTTACTTAACCAGCGAATGCGGGATAAACTACCTTCTATGCTGAATGAAGAGTGTTTTATTTTAAATAAACCTGGACATTTGCGCGGAATAACGCACGATTGCGGTGTGCTGTTTACGCATCATAAAAGGTGCTATGCTGTGGTATTAATTGATGGACTTGAACATAACGAGTATGGACGGAGGCTAATTGCAGATCTCGGTCGGATTATTAGCGAAGTGCTTACTCAATAAATTGTATAATCAATCATTCATCCTATACAAACTTTCACAGATTTTTTATATAATAGATTTCACTAACGTCGCATAAATATTGACTGAATTTTCTGTTTTCTTATTTTTCCGTTTGAGAAGAAAAATGAAGACACGTGAACAGAGGTAGTAATCATCCATTTTTTCACTATAACCTTTGGCGAGGGCGACAGAGACGGTTAAACCTTTACGGGACAGCTCTTCCTGCTATTTTTCGAATCCAAATGTGTGCGGATTTCCACGGTGCTGCTTTTAACAACCGACTAATTTGTAAGTACGTCCGTGAACTG
>NZ_LWBK01000046.1:0-21760 GCF_001614195.1 Bacillus sp. VT 712
AACAGCATCTCCGCATCAAAAAGTTTTACGGACAAAGTGAATGGGCGATTCACAACCAAGTGTTGATCGCACTTATCGTCTTTTGTCTGCATGTACTCGTGCAGCTCGAAACAAAAAGTAAGCGAAAACTCCTGCAAATTAGCCGTTATTTAAGGGCTGCTTTGTGGAAGCCAGCACATATCTGGCTTCGAAAAATTAAAGGGGAAGCTGTCCCTTAATGAGCAAATGATCGTTGTCTCTTTTGTCTACTTGTAAATAAAAACCAAATGGATGGAGCCACCTTTGTTTGGATATTCACTTTTTTGGCTCTTCATTAGGAAAGATATAAAACTGAAAATTCAAATAAAATTTATGCAACACTAGTGATTTAAAAAAGACAAAACAACAAATTAATGAGTGGTACGTAAGAGCCCCAAAGAGAACACAAAAAGAGTTTATGATTTGGGTAGAACAAAATGTCCCTCAGCATATTAAGCCATACGTGCGAAGCGAGTATTTAGGCATGGAATATAACTTGCTGAAAAAAGGAAAAGTTGGCTACAAGAAAATGTCAGAGTTAGGGTACGGTGAATTCATTTCAGGAATAAAAGAAGGTGAGTATGATGGAAAATAAGCTCGGGGAATTAATTATGCTAGTAGGTCTTCCTGGAAGCGGGAAATCTACATTAGCTGAAGAAATAGCCCAAACTAAAAAATATGTTCACTTATCTTCTGATAACATCAGACAAGAGCTGACGGGCGATGTGAATAATCAAGACGAAAACAGCAGGATATTTGAAGTGATGAATGAGCGAGCTACGGAGCTGTTAAAAAGCGGTCAGCATGTAATATATGATGCGACAAATGTTCATCGCAAGCGAAGAAAGCATTTGATTACTCAAGTGTTTAAGGCGAATAAAAAAACGGTGTACTATTTAAATGAACATATTGACGAAGTGAAATCGCGTAATCAACAACGTGCTAGAGTAGTGAAAGAAGAGTCGATTAATAGAATGTATAAAAGTGCTCATATTCCAGTTGAAAATGAAGGCTGGGATGAAGTAACGTACATTTCAACTAAGAAGCGTCACTCCATTGAGCATAAAGAGGCTTGCGAAAAACTTTTTACTAAGCACTTACCTCACGATGAGCTATTTTCAGAGCTATCCTGCTATATACCCGACTTTAGCGCGATTATTGACTTACCGCAAGACTCAAAATACCACAGCTTCTCTGTTAGTCGACATACGTATTATGTGTATCTGCATATACAAGAGCACTATCAAGACCCTAATAAGCTGGTTCTTTTGTGGGCAGCGCTGTTTCATGATCTCGGAAAAGGAACGTGCAAGTCGTTTGTGAACTACAAAGGGGAGGAAACAAAATATGCGAGCTTCATCGGACATGACTATGTTTCTTCACAGCTGGCAGCGTATTGGCTAACGATACTTGGGTATGAAGGCGAGTTCGTCAAGCGTGTTTCGGCACTCACTCAGTTTCATATGTATCCGATGAATGCAGGTGATAAGAAGCTAAGGGAATTAAAGGAGCTTCTTGGAGATGAGCTATTTTCAGAGCTAATTATTCTGCATGAAGCAGATCTACAGGCTAAATAGAAATAAGCAGCGAGGGAGGAACCCAGCTGCTTATTTCTATTGACCTTTAATTACGTCAAACGGAGTTTCTTTACCGTTAATCAGCACTTTAAGCGTACTATCAGGCGAATCCCATGTAAGCTTATAGATGAACGGTTTTTTTATCGTGTTTTCAGATTTTGTTTCAGTTAATTTAATTGTGATTACGTCTTCTCTTTGTTCAAGGTTTGCGGATAAAAGCTGAGACGTTTGATAAATAAGATAACCTTCAGTGTTTTTATCTCCTTGAATCAGCTGAAGATCAGCCGCGTCATTCGTTTCTTCTTCAATAGATTTTGGAGCTGTTTTTACTTCGCTGAGGCTGACTTCTGAGCTGTTACAAGCAGAGAGTGTAAGAGCAGCAAGGAATCCTACCGTCATGATTTTTTTCAATGGTGCACCTTCTTTTGTTATTATTTTCTAAATAGTATAACGTAAAAGTCAGAAGTGCGTAAAGACTCTCCTGTTTACAAACGCACTTCATAGCGCTCTTTGCGCTTTAAACTTGGAAAAGCAATGCCAACTAAAATAAGAATAACGCCCATCCATTGAATAGAAGCAACCGATTCATGTAACACAAAAGTGGACATAAACACAGCGGTTGGCAGTTCTGAAGCACTTAAAATAGCACCAAGATTTCCGCCGACTTTTGGCATGCCGGTATTAAACAGAATCGGAGGAAGCAATGACCCGAATAACCCCATTAATAGCCCATACATCCATAAATGTATAGATACGAGTTCTTCCACCATAAACGTCGGTGGCATAACAATAAAGATAAGAAGCGCAGCACCGGTTGTCATGATGGCACTTTTGCGGATTGGGTGAATCGAAATAGACGTGCGTCCGCTAAAAAAGATAAAAAATGAAAACGATACGGCAGCAAGCAGACCAAAGAGTATTCCTAGACCTGAAAAAGCAATCGTACTTTCAGCAACGCCGGATGCTAAGAGTGAGCCTCCCATAATAATAGCCGCTGCCACTAGCTGCTTAGAAGTAGGTGCTTTCTTGTCAAACACGTATTGTAAAATCATGCTGATCCATGTGAACTGTAGTAAAAGAATAATGGCAAACGACGCGTTGATGTAGCTAAGCGCGTAGTTATAAAAAATCCCTGTTAGTCCCATTGGCGTCCCGCTGAGCAGTAAAACAGCCCAATTTTTTTTCCGAAGAGGACTTTTGGGCACAAAGCTAGCCAGTATCCAAAGCAGAAGTGCACCTAGTAGATACTGACTTCCTGTTAAAGCATTCACACCAAACCCCGCAGCGTATCCAAGCTTCACAAAAGTTGAGACAACACCATACGAGCACCCACCTAAAAAGACAAGGAGAGCATAAAACCATAAATTCATAAAAATCCTCCTTTAAACAATACAAAAGCCACCCATCTTCGAGGAGATGGGTGGCGAAAAATAGCAGTAAAAAATCCACCTGCTGCAGGAATTGCAGCTTTTAAGGTATGTAACTAGCTTTATTATAAAATGATATCATGCAGCTATCAATAGAAATTCGATTAAGAGGTTTATATAAATATATCTCTTGCATTCCACAAAAAAACCATAGTATAATTTAAATCGTAATCCTTACTATTTAAATTAATGAGGAGGTATTTGATATGAAAAAAATACCGGTAACAGTACTAAGTGGTTATTTAGGATCGGGGAAAACCACGTTATTAAATCACGTGCTCCAGAATCGTGATGGCCTTCGCGTAGCGGTGATAGTAAATGATATGAGTGAAGTAAATATAGCGCAGAGTTGGTGAAGGAAGGTGGAGATTTATCGAGGACAGAGGAAAGGCTCGTTGAAATGTCAAACGGCTGCATTTGCTGCACGCTTCGAGAAGATCTGTTAGTTGAGGTTGAAAAGCTTGCTCAAAGAGGAAACATTGACTACATATTAATTGAATCAACAGGAATTAGTGAGCCGGTTCCAGTTGCTCAAACATTTTCGTATATAGATGAAGAGCTAGGCATTGATTTAACACAATTTTGTACATTAAACACGATGGTAACGGTTGTAGATGCCAATCGCTTTTGGCATGACTTTCAATCTGGAGATTCATTGTTAGACCGTAAAGAAGCGCTCGGTGAAGAGGATGCGCGTGAGATTGCAGATTTATTAATTGATCAAAATGTCACAAGCGGGTCCATCTGTTAGTATTGAACCCGTTTCATATTGGGTAGCGTCGCTTCCAGCCCTTGAACAAGAGCAGATCCAGCCTGCATCTGTTGACTTACGCCTGGGATTTAGCTACTTAAAGGTGAAACAGCATCAAGTTGGACTTATGTCTTTAAATGAAGAAATACAGTATGAGCATTTTGAAAATAGATAGGCTTTAAATTGGTTTTTTTATGTTAAAATTAACAATAAAAGAAAATCCCAAAAAAGAGGGTGACACGATGAAGGATAAAAAGAAACAAAAAATAATAATGAGCTTAATCATTGCCATTGTTGCGCTATTAGTTACATCATTCATCTTGTTTTTTAAAGGGTATTATGGGGCATCGCTAGGAGTCGGCGGCGTGTTTTTTGTGTTAGCAACAGCTTTGGGTCAGTGGTCTTCAACTAAAAACGAAGACTATGTGTATAGAAAATCAGGAGGTCCATACTTGTGATAAGGCTGTCGATGCTTATTAGATTAACTAGCGTCATAGATCTACTAGTCAAAGCCAAAAAAACAAACCAATCAAGAGGTTTGTTTTTTTATTTGAGCTCCTTAAGAACAACTTATCCTTTTTTCTTTAGCAAAAACATGATAGGGTATTAAATACTTAGAACTTTTTTAGAGAATGGTTTATTCATTTGATTAGTAACTACTCAAATATAACCTCTTTCTCATGAGGTGAATTTCTGTATCCACTTCAATACTTATATTAGAAATCCTTGATTTTCAGGCTTTGACAGAGGTTTAAATCGTAGGCACATTCATCATTTAAAAAAAATTACTAAATGTGTTGACATTTATACCTATAGGGGTATATTATATGAGTAACGAAACACAGCACTTCAAAAAAGGAGGAACGCTGATGGAATATACGACTCAAATTCAAAATCGTGTTAAGCGTATAGAAGGTCAGCTTCGCGGCGTTTTACGCATGATGGAAGAAGGAAAAGACTGCAAGGAAGTTATAACGCAGCTTTCTGCAGCACGATCAGCAATCGATCGCACAATGGGTCTTGTGGTGAGCACAAACTTAGTAGAATGTGCGCTGGAAGCAGAAAGAAACGGCGAATCTGTGGATGAAATGATTCAAGAAGCCGTTGGATTATTAGTAAAAAGCCGCTAATTTTTTTAATATAAAATATACCCCTATAGGTAAATGGAGGAATGGAAATTGAACGTAACAAAACAATTAGACGCAAAAGGTTTAGCATGTCCAATGCCAATTGTACGAACAAAGAAAGCAATGAACGAATTACAAACGGGTGAAGTACTAGAAGTTATTGCGACTGATAAAGGAGCAAAAAGTGACTTAACAGCATGGGCGAAGTCAATGGGACACACAATCGTTAAAGCAGAAGAAACAGATGACGTACTATCATTTTGGATTCAAAAAGGATAATTTTTTCAGCTAACATTATACCCATACGTGTATAAGTAAAAACAAGGAGGAATTTAACATGGAAAAGAAAAGAACAACAATTGTATTATTCAGCGGTGATTACGATAAAGCCATGGCTGCTTATATTATTGCAAACGGGGCAGCAGCTTACGATCATGAAGTAACCATCTTCCATACGTTCTGGGGATTAAACGCTCTTCGTAAGGAAGCAATGGTGCCAACTAAAAAAGGGTTTATGGAAAAAATGTTTGGTAAAATGATGCCTCGCGGCGCAGATAAAATGGGCCTTTCAAAAATGAATTTTGCAGGAATGGGACCTAAAATGATTAAAAGCGTCATGAAAAAGCACAATGCGGTGCCATTACCAGATTTAATTGAAATGGCAAAAGAGCAAGATGTAAAGCTTGTAGCATGCACAATGACGATGGATTTATTAGGATTACAAAAAGAAGAGTTAATAGATGGAATCGATTATGCTGGTGTAGCTGCTTATTTAGCAGACGCTGAAGAAGGTAACGTAAACTTATTCATTTAATGAGGAGGACTATTCATGAAAGAGATTCTAGCAAAAGATGTTGAAAAGAAATTAAATCAGTTAACGGTACTGGATGTGCGTGAAGTAGCTGAGGTAGCGGAAGGCAAAATTCCTAACGCTCTTCACATTCCGTTAGGGTTAATCGAATTTCGTATGAATGAGCTGGATAAAAACGTTGAGTACACGGTTGTGTGTCGCTCAGGTGGGCGCAGCTCTCAGGCAGTTCGCTTTTTAGAAAATCAAGGATTTAAGGTTCAGAACATGACGGGCGGTATGCTGGCATGGGAAGGGCCAACAGAATAAAAAAAATTTGCAAGTTAATATACCCTAGGAGGTAATAAGGATGAAAGCCAACGTAATTTTAGATGCAAAGGGCCTAGCGTGCCCAATGCCGATTGTAAAAACAAAAAAAGCAATGAATGATGTAGAAGCAGGACAGGTGCTAGAAGTGCAGGCAACGGATAAAGGTTCAAAAGCGGACTTGCAGGCGTGGGCAGAGCGTACAGGTCACCAGTATTTAGGCGTCATTGAAGAAGGCGACGTGTTAAAGCACTTCTTGCGCAAATCATCTAATGAAGAAGGAATTGAAAAGAAACATCCATACCTTGTTAGCAACGATGAACTAGAAGCAAAATTAGCAGCTAACGAATCGATTCTTGTAGTAGATGTGCGAGAAGAAGCAGAATATGGATTCCGCCATATTCCGAATGCAGTTAATATTCCACTAGGAGACCTAGAGGCGCGTATGAATGAGCTTGATAAAGGTAAAGAGGTATTTGTTGTTTGCCGTACAGGAAGCAGAAGTGATTTAGCAGCTCAAAAGCTGAGTGAAAGCGGATTTACAAGCGTAAAAAATGTTGTACCTGGTATGAGTGAATGGTCAGGAGAAACGAAATCATTAGCATAAATTTTTTTATCAAAATAAATACCCTAGGAGGTAATTTAGGTGACAGTAAATCAAATGAGTGCTGCTGAGGTAGCAAAAAAAGCAATTAACAAAGAGGCTTTATTTATCTTAGATGTTCGTAACGAAGATGCATTCCAAGATTGGAAAATTGAAAGTGAAAACTTTACGTATTTAAATATTCCGTACTTTGACTTATTGGACGGTGTAGAAGGTATTCTAAATCAACTTCCACAAGATAAAGACATATTAGTTGTCTGTGCAAAAGAAGGCTCATCGATTATGGTAGCAGAAATGCTTTCAGATGAAGGAAAAGACGTATTTTATTTAGCTGGTGGTATGCGCGCTTGGAGTGAGCATTTAGAGCCAGTGAAGTTAGGCGAATTAAAAGATGGCGGAGAGCTATATCAGTTTGTTCGTATCGGTAAAGGTTGTTTATCATACATGGTTGTGTCAAACGGTGAAGCAGCAATTATTGATTCAACACGCATGACGGATACGTATTTACAGTTTGCCGATGAGATAGGAGTGAAAATTACTCACGTATTTGATACGCACCTACACGCAGATCACATTTCAGGTGGACGCATGATTGCGGAAAAAACAGGAGCTGCTTATTGGTTGCCGCCAAAAGACGCAACAGAAGTAACTTTTGCATATGAAGCGCTTGAAGACGGTAACGACGTGACAATCGGAAATACAACGATTCACATTCACGCGCTTTATTCACCAGGTCACACGATTGGATCTACATCTTTCATCGTTGATAATCGCTACTTATTATCAGGAGATATTTTATTTATTGATTCAATTGGTCGTCCTGACTTAGCTGGTATGGCTGAAGATTGGGTAGCTGATCTTCGTGAAAGTCTATACACTCGCTATCGTAACCTATCAGATCAATTAATCGTTCTGCCGGCTCATTTTATGATTATGGATGAGCTAAATGAAGATGGAAGCATAGCAAAACCACTTCATGAGCTATATGCAAACAATCACGGCTTAAACATTGAGGATGAAGAAGAATTTCGTAAGTTAGTAACGGAGAACCTACCTCCTCAGCCCAATGCATATCAAGAAATTCGTCAAACAAATATGGGGAAAATGACGCCAGATGAAGATAAGCAGCGTGAAATGGAAATTGGACCAAACCGCTGTGCAGTTCGATAAAGAGGAGGAGAAATAATGGGAACTTTTGTAGATGCGACAGGATTAGCATGTCCAATGCCAATCGTAAAAACAAAAAAAGCAATGAATGAGCTAAATTCAGGTGAAATTCTAGAAATTCATACAACAGATAAAGGAGCAAAAAGTGACTTAGCTGCTTGGGCAAAATCAATGGGCCATGTGCTTGTTAAACACGAGGAAGAAGGATCTGTCTTCAAATTTTGGATTCAAAAAGCGTAACAAATAGAGGGGAACCACGCACGGTTCCCTTTTCTAATGAAAGGAGTCTATCACATGGATCTTTGGTTTATAACGGTTATCTTTTTAATTGGGTTTATTGGTTCGTACTTATCTGGAATGCTTGGAATTGGTGGTTCAATTATTAAGTATCCAATGCTTTTATATATTCCTCCGATACTTGGTCTTACAGCTTTTTCAGCACATGAAGTCTCAGGAATTAGCGCTGTCCAAGTGTTCTTTGCGACAATTGGGGGCGTATGGGCGTATCGAAAAGGAGGTTATTTAAACAAAAACCTTATTCTTTATATGGGAGCTAGCATTTTAATCGGAAGCTTTATTGGTGGGTTTGGTTCTCAAATGATGTCAGAAGAAGGTATTAACTTCGTATATGGAATTTTAGCGTTAGTTGCTGCTATTATGATGTTTGTTCCGAAAAAAGGCATTGATGACCTGCCACTTGATCAAGTAACGTTTAATAAATGGTTAGCTGCTGGCTTAGCTTTCATTGTGGGAGTAGGATCTGGTATTGTCGGAGCAGCGGGAGCCTTTTTATTGGTACCGATTATGCTTGTTGTTCTTAAAATTCCAACACGTATGACAATCGCCTCTTCTCTAGCCATTACGTTTATCTCATCAATTGGCGCAACGGTAGGAAAAGTAACGACTGGGCAAGTTGATTACGGTCCAGCTCTTATTATGGTTATTGCAAGCTTAATCGCCTCTCCTCTTGGAGCAAAGGCAGGGAAAAAAATCAATACAAAGGTTTTACAAATCGCTCTTGCACTATTAATTTTAGCAACGGCAATTAAAATATGGATTGATATTTTGTGAGCGTAGAAATTATTCTGCGCTTTTTTCTGTTGTGAAAATGTGAACAAAAGTCGAATTTTGTCATTAAATGCTATGAATACCTATCCGAAATGAATATTTTTATGATAAAATAAAAATATTATGTTCGTCTTGCTTCATTAGAACTGCTTTGTGACTAAGGGTTTGTTAACAATTAAAAGAATGGAAAGACCAAAATAGGTTAACACTTGTACAAAAATGTATTTTTTGTGAACTTCTTCTTAGAAGTTAGTCAAATAAATAGTGAGTTGTTATTATTTAAGAAGAGCATGGAGTAGGAGACTACTTAAAACTACTTTTTTACTGCAAAGGCGGTAAAATTGACAAAGGAATGAAACAAACAATCATGCAAAGTACTACAAAAACAAATCATCATGCTGAACAAGCATCGTTACCAAAGCAAACGTTTGTGGCGATTTTATCCCAAACCATTAAAACAGGCATTATTAAATCTAATTTAATACCTATGTTTGCCGGGTTAACCTTAGCTTTGTACACATATGACATGAGTCTGTTTGATAATATTCCTGAAATTATTTTAGCTTTTATCGGCTCTTTCCTTGTGATCGGTGCAGCTGGGGCTTTTAATAACCTCTACGATCGCGACATCGATGCCATTATGGAAAGAACAAAAAGCAGACCGACTGTAACCGGTGAAGTGAAACCAACATTTGTATTAGTACTTGCAAGCAGCATGGCCATTCTCGGAATTGGAGCTCTTGCATTAACGACACCACTCGCTGCCTTGTTAGGATTTCTAGGGCTGTTTTTTTATGTGGTTCCGTATACAATGTGGACAAAGCGCCGCACAATTTATAATACAGAAGTCGGAAGTATTTCAGGGGCAATGCCTCCGTTAATCGGATGGGCAGCTATTTATCCAGACGTGACTCATCCAGCCATTATAGGATTATTCGTTGTAACTGTTATTTGGCAAATGCCACACTTTTATGCCATTGCGATCCGTAAACATGACGAGTACAAAGCAGCTAATGTACCAATGCTTCCGGTAGTTAAAGGGTTTGAGCGCACGTACATTCAAACAAATAGTTACCTCGCAATTTTAGTTGTCATTAGCTTTTTATTCGGAACGTTAAGCATAGGTTTAATGCTCGTTGCCTTGCTATTAAGCGTTGCTTGGTTTGTGCTTAGCATTACGGGGTACCGAAAAATGGATAAAGAAAAATGGGCAAAATCAATGTTTATTTTTTCACTAATTCATATGACGGTGTTATTTTCAACAATTATTATCTATTCATTAATAGGTATTTTCTTTAATATTTAAATCGAAAAGCGACTCCTTATCAAAACGGAGTCGCTTTTTTTAAATAATAACTGTTTAAATTTTCTAAAAAATACTTGCTGTTATAAAATGATTCGGTATATGATAAATATGAAACATACCAACCGGTTAGTAAGTATAGCCAATTCTGCGAGGAGGGGAAAAGATGCATGTGAAAGAGCTCTTTGACCTAACAGGTCAGGTCGCAATCGTAACGGGAGGAGGCCGAGGCCTTGGTGAACAGTTTGCAACCGGATTAGCTGAAGCGGGCGCTCACGTTATCGTTTGCTCTCGAAAGTTGGAATCTTGTGAAAGCGTATCCGAAAAAATAAAAGAACTAGGCGTTGAATCGTTAGCAATACAGTGTGACATCACGAATCAAGAAGATGTTAAAAACGTGGTGGATACGGTCATTGCTCAGTTTGGAAAAATTGACATTGTGGTTAATAACAGCGGAGCAACATGGGGATCAAAGGTGGAAGAGATGCCTTTAGAAGCTTGGCAGAAAGTGCTTCAAACAAACGTAACAGGCACATTTTTAATGGCTCAAGAAGCTGGAAAACATATGATACATGCTAAAAAAGGCAAGATTATCAATATCGCATCGGTCGCTGGATTTGGAGGTTCACATCCAGAATATATGAATTCTATTGGCTATAACACAAGTAAGGGAGCCGTTATTACGTTTACGAAGGATTTAGCCGTAAAGTGGGGACAGCATAACATTCAAGTAAATGCAATTGCTCCAGGATTCTTCCCGACGAAAATGGCGGCTATGACGATGAGAGAAGGAAGAGATTACTTTTTAGAACAAACGCCGCTCAAGCGTTTTGGTACAGACGTTGATTTAAAGGGAGCAGCTGTTTTTCTAGCATCAAGAGCTTCCGATTACGTCACAGGTGATGTTCTAGTTGTAGACGGGGGGTTGCTCGCAACATAACTTATTAAATTTCAAAAGGCGGCGGAGAAAATGAAAGAACGCATCATGGAAACAAGCATTTTACTATTTGCAAAGAAAGGCTTTAAAGAAACGTCCATTCAAGATATTGCAGATGAATTGAACGTGACCAAAGGAACCTTTTATTATTATTTTAAAAGCAAAGAAGAAGTGCTGCTTGATATTCACCGCTCATATATTGAGCACTTAGTTGAAAATCAAGAAACCATTTTGCGTGCCGATGAGTTGTCTTGCGGAGAAAAACTCTATGAGATGATTTTTAAATTAATTTACGATATTGAAAAAGAGGGACTGCGAGCTAAAGTGTTTTTTCGCGAAATGCGCCATTTGAGTGATAACCACCTTTTAAGCATTGTGCCAAAGCGTGATCAGTTTAAAATGAATCTTCAAGATCTAATTGAAGCTGGAATAAAAGCTGGTGAATTTAGAAGGGACTTGCCAGCAGATATCGTAACGCTTGGAATCTTAGGCATCACAAACTGGAGCTATTTTTGGTTTCAGCCAAGCGGAGAACGTTCAGCACAAGAAGTAGCAGCGATTTTTTATAACATGCTAGTAGATGGACTACAGTTGAAAGGGGAATAAAAAAATGATCATTAAGCATATAACAGTTGTAGGTGCAGGGCAAATGGGTCATCAAATTGCCATCTTAGCAGCTTTAGGAGGTTATGAAACTACGATTCACGATATGAATGAACATTCACTCAATAGTGCAAGAAATCAGCTTCATACACTGTTAAATCGATGGATTAATAAAGGGAAATTAACCGTAAAGCAAAAGGATGAAGCGCTTGTTAGGCTATCGTATACTACTGATTTAAAAGAAGCTGTTTCTACTACTGACTTTGTGATTGAAGCGGTTGTTGAAAAGCTTGAAGTAAAGAGAAGCGTATTTGCTCAGCTTGATGAGTATGCGCCAAAGCACGCTATTTTAGCTTCCAATAGCTCGACGATCGTTAATTCTTTACTAGCTTCTGCAACGACTCGACCTGATAAAGTCGTAAATATGCACTTTTTCTTCCCACCGGTAGTCATGGACTGTGTAGAAGTTGTCATGAGTGAGAAAACAAGTCAAGAAACAGCAGCGATTACCATGAATGTATGTAAGCAAATGAATCGTACAGCAGTCTTGCTTCAAAAAGAAATCTCTGGTTTTATCGCTAATCGTATTTTAGGTGCTCTTCATAAAGAAGCGATGTTTCTTTACGAAAACGGTTATGCGGACTTCAAAGATATTGATTTAATTTGTAAAAAAGCGCTTAATCATCCGATTGGACCATTTGAATTAATGGATTTATCCGGTATTGATGTTGGCTACTACGTAATGAATCAGCGCTATGCAGAAACGGGAGATCCAAGCGATTTACCTCCCGAATTCCTAAAAGAAAAAGTAGAAAAAGGAGAGCTTGGGCGCAAGACGGGAAAAGGGTTTTATACGTATGAAAAAGAGCATATCAAAAAATAACGAGCAATCACCAAAGAAGGGGAGAGGTTAAACATGAGCGATACGAAAATTAAAGTGAGATTTTGCGAGACAGATGCGCTGGGTCATATTAACAATACAAGCTATTTTATTTATTTAGAAGAAGCGCGAATTGATTTCTTTGAAAAAATGGGTGTGAAAATGGATTCAAGCAAGTGGGCTTATTTAATTGCTTCCACCAAATGTGATTTTATTGCCCAAGGGTATTTTAATCAAACACTTGTTGTTTCCACGTACGTAACGCGCATCGGTCATAAAAGCTTTACGATTGGTCACGAAATTACGGACAGTAAAACGAATAGGTTAATTGCTAGAGGAGAAGCGGTTCTTGTTCACTTCGATTTTGACTTGCAAAAGAGCGTACCGCTTCCAGATGACGTGTGTGCGTTTTTACAGAATTATTTACAAACTGTTTAAGAGAGGGAGTGGAAACAATGTTTCAAGACGTAAAACCATCGTCGTTTGGCGGTACGTTCATAGTGAAGGCTGCGTCTGATGCATGCACTCCAGAAGACTTAACAAGTGAGCAAAAGCTAATCGCGCAAACTGCTAGTCAGTTTGCGATGGAGTGCTCAGTGTGTAAAGTATATAGCTCTGAAGCATTCGACACGGTGGTGGACGAAGCGCTTCAGCTACACGGCGGTGCTGGGTTTATTCAAGATTACGAAATTGAATCAGTTTATCGCGATTCGCGTATTAATCGGATTTTTGAAGGAACAAACGAGATTAATAGACTGGTCTTACCGATGCACTTTCTGCGAAAAGTAAAAAGTGGAGAGCTTGTTTTAAATCAGGAAACACTTGAACAAGCATATGGCGCTATAAAAGAAGAAAATGACCTTCTCCCTCTTGAAAAGAAAGCTGTTCACACAGTGCGCTATCTTCTTCTATTACTTTTAAGTGAAGCATTAAAAGTAGCAAAAGAGCATATAGTCCACGAGCAAGAAGCCTTAATGAAGCTTTCAAACCTTGCTATTGGTTTATATGCAATGGAATCAGCCGTCATCCGAACGGAAAAAGCAGTCAGGAAAAATGGGAAAGAAAACGAACAGCTGAAAGTTGATCTGACAGAGCTAGTAGTGGATTTAACGATGCGCGAGGTAAGAGATGAAGCGACGCAGCTTATTAACGGTATTGCTACTGGTAAAAAGCATCAAGCCCTTCACTATGAACTTCAGACTGTAATGAGCGATTTTCAATACGAAGGCACGTTTACTAAAACGCGAAGAGTGGCAGATTCATTGATTGAAAGCGATCGTTATACGTGTTAACTAAAAAGGAGGAGTAAAAATGAAAGCGATTCAATTCAAACAATACGGTAGTCCAGATGTACTAAGAGTGATTAATTTGGCAAGACCCGTCCCGAAAAAGAAAGACGTTTTGATTAAAGTAGAAGCGATTGGTGTTAATTACGCTGATACGGCTAGAAGAGAAGGAGCATACGTTGTTGATACGCCGCTTCCGTTTATTCCTGGTTCTGAAGTGGCAGGAGAGGTTGTTGAGCTTGGTGAAGAAGTAGAAGGAATAAAAGTTGGAATGAAAGTCGTTACGCTGCTTGGGTCACACCGAGCAACAGGATATGCGGAGTATACGCTTGCCGATTCTAGAGGTCTTATTCCGCTGTCGGACGGAGTTGATCTTAAGCAAGCAGCTGCCTTGCCGCTTCAAGGCTTAACAGCGTATCACATTTTAAAAACGATGGGGCGAATTGAAAAAGGAGAAACTGTTGTGGTACACGCTGCTGCAGGAGGCGTTGGTACGCTTGCTGTGCAGCTTGCGAAAAAGTTTGGTGCTAACGTAATTGCCACAGCGAGCTCAGATGAAAAGCTTGCTATTGCCAAGCGTCTAGGAGCCGATGTTCTCATTAATTATACGGAAGCAGGATGGCAAAACAAAGTGATGGAAGAAACAAAGCACGGAGCGGACGTAATTTTAGAAATGGTTGGAGGGTCCATTTTTTACGATTCTCTGCATTGTCTTGCGCCGTTTGGCCGTCTTGTATTCTACGGAATGGCAAGCGGTCAGCCTGTAAAATTTAATCCAGGAAGGCTGATGGAGAAAAACCAGTCCGTAATGGGGTTCTTTTTACCACAAATGATGGCAAAGCCTAGTTTGTATCAGCAAAGTTTACAAGAGCTGTTAACCTATATGAAAAACGGCGAGCTTGAACTGCTGATTGGTGGAACGTATCCACTTGAAGATGCAGCGCATGTTCATCGTTTATTACAAGGAAGAAAAACGACAGGAAAACTTATTTTAGTACCATAAATTTTCGAACTAAGAACATTTGATTTTACAGATGTTCTTTTTTTTAGTATTATATATAAGGTTACAGATCGTAACGTAAATGTAAGATTTTCAATGTAAAACAACCTATATGCATTATATCTTGCAAATATGAACAGATAGGTGGAAACAAAAAAATGAGTACTAACAAACCTTATAGAGTTCTTCTCTATTACATGTATGTTCCAATTGAAAACGCAGAGGAATTTCGTGATGAGCAGTTTGCGCTATGCGAAGAGCTTGAACTAAAAGGAAGAATTTTAGTAGCTTCTGAAGGAATTAATGGAACAGTTTCAGGAACAGTAGAACAAACAAATCGCTACATGGAAGTAATGAAGCAAGACCCTCGCTTTAGCGAAATGGTCTTCAAAATAGATGAAGCCGATGAGCATGCGTTTAAAAAATTACGCGTTCGCCATCGCCCAGAGCTCGTAACATTACGTCTTGAAAACGACATAAACCCACTTGAAACAACAGGTAACTATTTAAGTCCAAAAGAGTTTTTCGAAGCAATGCAGCAGGAAGATACGGTTGTAATTGATGCGCGAAACGACTATGAGTTTGACTTAGGTCACTTCAGAGGTGCAGTACGCCCAGATATCCGTAATTTCCGCGAGCTGCCAAACTGGATTCGTGAAAACAAAGAAATGTTTGAAGATAAAAAAGTCTTAACATACTGCACGGGCGGTATCCGCTGCGAGAAGTTCTCAGGCTGGTTAAAAGAAGAAGGCTTTGAGGATGTAAGTCAGCTTCACGGCGGAATTGTAACATACGGTAAAGACCCAGAAGTGCAAGGTGAATTATGGGACGGGCAGTGCTACGTGTTTGATGAGCGTATCAGCGTTCCTGTAAACCAAAAAGAACACGTAATTGTTGGTAAAGACCACTTTGACGGACAGCCTTGTGAGCGCTACGTAAACTGCGCAAATCCAGCGTGTAACCGTAAGATTTTAGCTTCTGAAGAAAACGAGCACAAATATTTACGCAGCTGCTCTCACGAGTGTCGCGTAAATCCTCGTAACCGCTATGTAAAAGAGCACGGTTTAACGGACGAGGAATTTGCACAGAGAGTAAAAGAAGTACAAGAACTAGCAACAACATAAAAAAACAGCATTCATTTAAGGCTCAAATCTCACACGATTTGGGCTTTTTTGGTTTGAATGAGTTACATACAAACCATTTATTTTTTTACAGGTAAAGCAGGAATGAAAGAGATATGAATGGAAAATAATGAAAAAGAAAGGAGTGTGGAAAGAATGAAGCATTTTATAGGTATCTTCACTCTAGCAGCTGTATTGACCGGATGCCAAGATCAGGCAGACGAGAAAAAGCAAGTTCCACCCACAAATCCCAAGGAAGAAGTTGAAGAAACGGTGACTACGCCGAAACCATCACAACCGATTAAGCAGCCTCCAGTTCAAGCAGTGGATGAAAATATCCACTTGTATATTAAGAAATATGCAGAGGCTTATGCAAAAGCCGTTACAGCAGGGTCAATTAAAGAAATCAGTCCGTTTTTGAAAAAAGGTAGTGTTCTATACAACGCGGAGCTTGCAAAAATCAATGAGCTAAACTCAAAGAAGATCTCGTATAAACTTTTGAACGTGAAGCTAATGGGCCTTCAAAAAACGGATGATGGGTACGTCATTAAAGTAGAAGAGTCCTTTGAACAAGCGGAACCTGGGAAAGGTTCACAAACAGTAATGTTTAACAAATTGTATACTACAAGCTACAAAGATGGTAAATTGATGATTGTAGATATAAAAGAGGAAGCGTAAACCAGTTAGCTAATCGTGCAACTGGTTTCTTTTTAGAGTATATTTATAAATAAAACTATGTTCTAAATAATCATTATAAAGAAAAACAGCGGATTAACGAATTAAAATGTTATCAAAAATGATAATAATAAATTGATTTCTATTATAGGTGTGCTATTATTATCATATATGATAATAATGAAAGGAAGGTCTTGATGAGTTCATCAAAAGCAGACGCAATCTTACATCCAATCCGAATGCGGATTATACAGGAGTTAGCAAGCAAACCTTGTACAGTACAAGAGCTACTTCAGTGCCTTCAAGATGTTCCTCAAGCAACGTTGTATCGCCACTTAAATACGCTAAAAAAAGCGGAAGTTATTGAGGCAATTAAAGCACAAAAGATTAGGGGAACGGTTGAAAAAACGTACGCGTTAGCACAGGCTAGTGCTATTTTATCAGGAGAAGAAGTTCAACATTTATCTAAAACAGAACACTTGCAGCATTTTATGAACTTTTACACGATGCTCGCCAAAGAGTTTGAAGCATATCTAGAGGGAGACGTTAATTTTGAGAAAGATGGATTTGGGTACCACCAGCTTCCCCTTCATTTAAGTGAGAGTGAGCAGCAGGCGTTTTTAGAAGACTATAAAAAGCTGATAGATAAATATCAGCTTAAGCCACGAGAAGATCGCCGTATGCGTACGATGGCCGTCTCATTTATTCCAGAACGTCAAAGAGGAGAGAACTAAGATGCGGGAAAAAGAACTTCAGCTTACAGCTGTTAAGGCCATGCTAACAATTCCTGATGAGAAATCAGGTAAGAAGCCGGCTGTATTAATAATTAGCGGGAGTGGTCCAGTAGATTATAACGGAAACACCAAAAAGTTTGCGAGCAACGTTTATCGTGATTTAGCAGCGGTCTTTACAGAAATGGGATATGTCACACTTCGTTATGACAAGCGAAATCTCGACGCGTTTTACAAAACGACGTTAACAGACCTCATTCAAGATGCAAAAGAAGCTTTTCACGCTTTGCAAAATCAGCCTGAAGTAGATGATAAGCAACTATTTATTGCGGGACATAGCGAAGGGGCAATGATTGCTACAATGATTGCGGAAGAACTTCATGCTACAGGCTTAATTTTGCTAGCTGGTGCAGGACAAAACCTCATCGAAGCAACTGAGTATCAGCGAGAACGAGCTTATAAAGAAATCTCGGCTCAAGGTGGGTTTAAAGGTTGGTTATTCCAAAAGCTAAAGGTTATTGAAAAAGATCGACAAAAAGCTGATAATCTTTTCAAGCGTTTTAAAGAAGCAGAAGAAGACGTTGTGCGCGTGCAGCTTGTTCGTATGAATGCAGCATGGTGGAGAGAGCATATGGTGGTAAATATGCATCACTATTATGAAAAATTATCGATACCCATTTTAGCTATAACGGGATCAAAGGATGTGCAGGCAGATCCTAACGCACTTCAAACTCTAAAACCGTATCCTACAATTGAAACAGTAATCATTAAAGATATGAATCACGTATTAAAAATACAAACAGAAGAGCCTTCCATGATGAAGCTGCTGAAGCAATATAAGCAGACGTTTTCACAGCCGATTGCACCAGAGCTATGTGACGTAATGGGAAGCTGGCTTACGAAACAAATACAAGGAAGGAAGTCTCATGAATAAACTGATTTTAATTATATTTACTATTGCTGTTATTGCACAGCTGACGGGGATTGTTCTTTTATTTATAAATGCCAAGCTCGCCCTTCAGGTTTTTCTCTACTATGTGGCGGCAATTATTCTATTAGTTCCTTTATTAATCATAAAAAAACGGAAAACAAAAGAGGAGGATCCAAATGATTATCGTGACTACTGATAATGTATCAAACTATCAAGTAACAGAAACAATTGGGTATGTAAAAGGAAGCACGGTGCAGTCTAAAAACATCGGTCGTGATATTTTAGCGGGCTTAAAGAATATTGTAGGAGGAGAAATTAAAGAATATACGGAAATGATGGACGATGCTCGAAAAATCGCAGTTGCGCGCATGGTTAGAGATGCTGAAGAAAAGGGAGCAAATGCCATTGTCGGCTTCCGTTTAGTCAGTTCAGCTATTGCCAGTAACGCTTCTGAAATTGTGGCGTACGGAACGGGTGTGAAGGTAGTTAACAGTTAAGAATAGCCCCCCCTCTTAACACGCTTATGAAAATATATCTATGCTAAAAGTTTTAATTCTATTGTAAAAATATATTTCCATAGAAATATTTACAAAGTATAATGGTTCACTGTAAAAAGTTTATGTAGGGGGCAATATACGTAATGAGTAAGTTTTTTAAAGTACTAACATCAAGTTTAGTTGTAGGAGTGTTACTGGCTGGTTGTGGTAGCAACTCTGATAGTTCTAATGGTGCAGAAGAAACAAAAGAAGAGCCAAAAGCAGCGGAACAAAAACCATTAAAGAATGATGTTCCAAAACCAGAGAAAGATGAAAGTGGAAATTACATACTGAACGTTCCTGGTCAAAAGGTAAAAGATGATGGTGCTACGGCAGAACTCTTAAAAATAAAAGAAGTAAATGAAACAGTCGATATTTCACCATTAAAAGTGACAATTGAAGATATTAAAGTAATTAAATTAACAGATCTAGACGAAGAGTTTGCTGAAGGTCTAGAGTGGATGGCTGACACAAAAATTAACCCAGAGGAAACTTCTTATGTTCAGGTTAATTACACTGCAGAAAACACATCTGACAGCAATATTGAATGGTACGATATTATGAATGTTGTTACCGATAAAGGTGAACAAATCGACGGACAACTTAAAGATTTTATTTCTGATGACGGAGATTCAGATTCACAATTCATTGGTAAAGTTAAAAAAGAATATACAGATGGTTTTGTTGTAAAAAATGAAGATATCAACTCTGTTAAGCTAGTTTTTGGTTATACTGAAGACGAAGACTATAACGAAATTACACCTGAACAAACGGTTGAATACACGTTTGAATAAGAAAAACTGCCGAAGGGAATTCCTATCGGCAGTTTTTATACTTTTATCTTAAAATGAAAGGGAGAAACAAGAAGTGAAATATGTAATTGAAAAAATGACAGTGAACGATATTCACTCTGTACAACAAGTAGCCACAGATAGTTGGAATCATACATATAAAGGCATTATCCCTTTGGACGTACAAAACAATTTCTTACGAGCTGCATACAGTACAGAAATGTTGAAAAAAACGGATGGAAGAGTCGGAGTTGTGGGTAGCCCTCGTAGAAACTAAAGTAGCGGGCTTTGCAAACTTTACACCAGTTAATGAAAAATAGGAAAGTGAGCTGCTAGCGATTTACTTACTGCCAGATTATCAAAGAAAAGGAATTGGTACAGCACTTTTTGCAAAAGGAAGCCGTCATGTCAAAAAAGTGATTGTCCATGTTGAGCGCGAAAACCAAAGTGGCATGTCCTTTATCGTACACAAGGGTTTACAGTTACAGATGATTTTGATGAGGATTTTGACGGGCATCTCCTACAAACCGTTCAAATGACTCTTCAAATAAAGTAAAAGAATCAGTGAGTTAATACTGATTCTTTTTACGAACTCATTTTTTATTAAACTATGTTCTAAATAAACAACAATATTAAAAACCTCAGTACTTAAAACCTTTTTACAATATCATAATTTATTCATAATAACTACCCTTTTCATAAAAATAAAAATGCCTTTCTTTCTTAAAACGAGGTTGCTTTTCTTTTATAGAAAGCTTACACTAGTAAAGCATATTAAAAGGATGGTGTTTTATGAAAAAAAGAGATAATGTGATTCCTTTTACTCCTAAGAAAAACCCTTCGCATTATTCCCCAGCTTCCGTTAAGTTAGATAAGAAGTTAGTGGAGTTTCTCGAAATCATGGACTTTGATGATCGTAATGATTTTTTAAACGAAATGATTGATTCATTCTTTCAATATGTAAAGAGTGAAGAAGACGAAGTGCAATAAACGATAGGAAAACATCTTAACCAAACAGATGTTTTTTTGTTTGGTTTTATTTGTCTCCCCGACAAATGAGTTTTACTAGTATCTTCTTAGTAAAAGGCACAGGATATACGAATATATAGATGAATACATTCATTTTCACACATAATCTTCTCAACATATTTTCTTATTCCTAAAGTAAAAAGAGGCTGGGACATAACTAGCCAAAAATAATGAAAAAGGGTTCTCATCATCGCATGTTGATGATGAGAACCCTTTTTTGTTGATCTGTTTGATTGGTCTATGCACATTTTACGCTGGAGGCGATGTACTTTCGTACATTCACCGCCATGAACGCAAACCCTAATTCGTTTTTCACGTTCTCTTTGCCTCTTACGGACATTCGAGTGAAACGCAAATTAGCTTTCAGATATCCAAAAACTGGTTCTACGTCAATCTTACGTTTTCCGTAGACTTTACCCGTTTTTTCTTCTGAAAGCAGCTGTTGAATGCTTTTCTTTTGTTGTTCCCACTTTTCGTTATAATGGATTCTTCGGTTCTTTCCTTCCTTCGCCTTCGTACATTGTAAACGAAAAGGACAACCTGAACAGTCCTCACATTCGTACACATTGAATAACCTTGTAAATCCGTAACGGTCTGTGCGATGCGATTTGTAACGAAACGTCAACTTATTCCTGTTGTGACAAGTAAAGGAATCATCTTCTTCATGATAATCCCAATTCGCTGTCTGAAATGGGTCATTCTTAACGCGTTTTTTCTTCTCTTTTCGATACATACTATATGTGATAAGAGGCGTACGCTTTCTGTTCTGCACATCGAGGTAATTCTCTTCACTTCCATATCCCGCATCTGCGACAATATAGTCTGGGAGTTCGAAGAGTGATGTTCAATTGCGTCAAGAAACGGACAAAGTGTTCGTGTGTCCGTTGGATTTGAAAAGACATCGTAAGCAAGTGTATATTGACCTTCTGGGTGAACACGAAATCGATTGATTGTCCGATAGCTCGGTTCGTAACCTTGAGCTAGCCACATCATACGTATACGATCTTTGAGAAGCGCTTCAATTTTTCTTCCTGAAAAAACTGACTGTGTGTAGGCACATAAAATGATTTTCATCATCATGCGT
>NZ_LWBK01000047.1:0-19212 GCF_001614195.1 Bacillus sp. VT 712
ACACTCAACATCCCATCTATAAAGTGGGTTAAGTGGTTGATGACAGGTTTTGAGAAATAAAAGGGCAGCTTCCATTTTATTAAGCCATTGTAGATTTCTTCTTGATGTGATAGTCTATTCATTGGACAAATAACGCTCCTCTGGATGGATGATTGGGTCAGAGCTTTCATTCTAAACCAGGTTTGCGTATTTGTCTTTTTTATTTTATAAGATGGAAATATTTTGAACTGAATTTACTCATTATCAGTAAGGATTTAAAGACCTGCATAAGATAGCAATTTCATTATAAAAAGACTTTCTGCTTTTAGTGATGAACCAAGAGCAGAAAGCCTTCATACATATTTTTTATATTTATTTTTCACTTTGCGATACAAACGATAGACGTGTCTTGTTAGATTCAATAAAGATGGTGAAATAGCAAGATGGTACTTTTTTATAATAGGCACATAGATTTTGTGATAAGCTTTCACCAAATCCGTCCACTTTTTATCAATGCCTTTTTTATAGAAATCAGAAATATCAACTACGTATCCGCGCCCTTCCTTCATCATTACGTTTTTCCCATGAACATCAAAGGGATTGAGCCCTCTTGATTTAGCATAAGCTAATGCGTCATTTACATCATCTATAACCGTTAACGGAATTATAACGCGCTTTTGAACAGCTTCATATAGTGTAATGCCTTGCAGCCTCTTTAGAATTAAGTAGTGATCTGTATAATAATAAAGCTGAGAATAAGCAGGATGTTTTCCTAATTTCTTATAGACATTTGCTTCTTTTTTTACCTCTTCAAATGACCGACCGTATACCTTCACTACTAGACCTTCATATAAAGGGTGATAAAAAACGGCTGCATAGTTGCCTTTTCCAATTAAAATCCATTCACCAGGTACATATTCGACTATAACAGGGTCATGTTCATTTTCACTTTTAATAATTAAGTTAGGCAATAAGGATGTTTCAATAAGTTCAATAAATTGATTGGGTAGTTTATCCATAAGCTCCTCTATCTGTACCTTTCATAATAGATGCACTTAATGATAGATTTCAATGAGTTTAATGTCAATACGTTCATATATCAATAATGAAAAAGCATCTTATAACGAGGTTACTATCGGTGATTTGTCTTTTGTCACAACAATAGAAAAAGGCTCTTTCATCTCCAATAAAATCTCTCCTTTTGGATGAATAATGGACCGCACTTTTTTTATATTAAATGATGTTACTAACGGGAGGGTAATAGCTTTTACCATGGTCATAACATATTCCACTTGAGCTTCGGTTTCTGCAATCATGCCAAACGGTAAGTAAAGGTGTTGTGGTATATCGACATTTAAATCTAAACAAAAACGCTCAGGTAAAAACTCATTAGGCTCTAAGAAATAAGCTTCATTACGATGGAGGCTATAAGGACTAATAAAAATCGTTTCATTTTTTTTAAAGAGATAGTTATCCACCTGAACAGCTTCTACCGCTTGTTTACCAAATAACCAAATCGGAGGATAGAGCCTCAGCGACTCTAAAATAACCATACGCATATATTCATCTTGCTCCTGACCTTTTAGCAACTGGATATGTCGTAGAATATCCTGATGCTCACAAAACGTATACATCAGCCAACTACATGCATTGCGAATTAAGTCGTACGTAATAAAGAATCGCTGAAGAATGTCACCTTCACTTTCATTATCAAGTACATTGTAAACATTATTTTGTTCACAAGTTGACCTGTGATTGTAAAGAGATTGAAGGCATGAAAAAACACCCGCTATAGCGTGTGCCTCTATTGGATTTCGCTTTCCAAGCTTTGGGATCGGCACCTTTATCATCGAAGGTTGATGTCTCTTAGTCCGCAACTCAGCCAGTTTTCGTAAGTGTCCTGTCAAATCATGCTTGTTGGCTACGCCAAAAAAGCTGTGTGCTAATAAACAGAGCGCCAAATCTTGCACTTCTTCATTGAAGACTTTTAAATCTCCACTTTCCCATAAAGATATATGGGATTGCACGATCGTACGATGCTCAATTCGAAAGGTAGAAAAATGTTTTTTCACAAAGGAACCCTTGACTTTTGGCACCCCCGTTGAAAAATTAAATTCATATAAGTCGTGAACCTGTAGTGTTCGAACAACATTTTTAATCCCTACATCCACAAAACTATTGGCATTTGTGAAAACAATATCTTTTACCATTTGCGGATTCGTTGTTAAGTAACATCGTCGATGACCTAGCCGAAAGCTTGTTGCCTCGCCGTATTCACTAAGATGTCGTAAAAACAAAAGCGGATTTTCTTGAAAATCTTTCAAATGGCCTGTCATACGATAAGTCGACGGACCCTGTATTCCTTTCATACGCATCACTTCTTTCTATGGAATTAGTAGTTACTAATTACTTCCGCAAAATACTAGATGGTTTATGCAACGTATAATAAAAAAGAGTAGTCCACTAAAGACTACTCTTTTTCACAAATAGATATGCTAATGTTTCTGAAATTGTTTTTAAGATTCCATATTAACCCATACACTTTTTACTTCTGTATAGTTATCAAGCGCATAGCTACCCATTTCCCTTCCAATTCCAGACTGTTTATATCCACCAAACGGACTAGCTGCATCAAATACATTGTAGCAGTTCACCCAGATTGTTCCGGCTTTGATACCGTGAGCTACATAGTGAGCTTTCTTCAAATCTTGCGTCCAAACGCCCGCTGCCAATCCATATGTCGTATCGTTTGCCTTGGCAATTAAATCATCTAAATCATCAAAAGGCATCGCTGCAACAACAGGGCCAAAGATTTCTTCTCGTGCAATTGTCATGGAATGATCAACATCAGCAAAGATTGTTGGTTCCACAAAATATCCTTTTTCAAACGGCAGCGAACCTCCTGTTAAGATTTCAGCTCCTTCTTCTACACCTTTATCAATATATGATTTGACTCGCTTCTGCTGCTGTGCAGACACAAGCGGGCCCATCGTTGTATCTTCTATTAATCCATTACCCTGTTTAATCACCTTAGACTGTGCCACTAAGTCTGCTATTACATTATCATATAATTTTTTTTGTACGTATAACCGACTTCCCGCACAACAAACTTGTCCTTGGTTGAACATTACACCCGCCAATGCTCCTGGAACAGCTTTTGATAAATCTGCATCAGGTAAAATGATATTTGGAGATTTACCTCCAAGCTCTAACGTAACTTTCTTTAAAGTTTCACTCGCTTGCTTCATAATCGACTTTCCAACCGCAGTTGATCCCGTAAAGGCAATCTTATCTACAAGCAAATGATTAACAAGTGGTTCACCTGCTGTTTTACCGAAACCTGGAACGACATTTAGCGCTCCTTTAGGAAAGCCCGCTTCCTCAGCAAGACCTGCTAGATAAAGAGCTGATAAAGGCGTTTGTTCTGCTGGTTTTAGTACAATTGTACAACCGCTAGCTAACGCAGCACCCAGCTTCCATGCTGCCATGAGCAGCGGGAAATTCCAAGGGATAATTTGCCCAACCACTCCTAGTGGTTCATGACGCGTATAGTTAAAGTATGCTCCTTGTACAGGAATAGTTTGTCCAACAATTTTTGTTGTCCAACCAGCATAGTATCTAAAATGTTCAATAGCTAAAGGAATATCTGCATTTGATGTTTCACGAATTGGTTTCCCATTATCGAGCGTTTCTAATTGAGCAAGTTCAAGTTTGTGTTCTTCCATGAGGTCAGCAAGCTTATAAATCAAACGACTTCTTTCCGCTGCAGACATTTTTGTCCACGGTCCTTTATCAAAAGCTTCACGAGCTGCTAACACAGCACGGTCAATATCTTCAGCATTTGCTTCAGCTACATCTGCTAACTTTTCACCAGTTGCAGGGTTTACTGTTTCAAACGTCTTTCCAGATGCCGACTCCACCCACTCACCGTTAATATAAAGCTTCTTTACACCTTGTAAAAATTGCTTCAGTTTTGGACTTACTTCAACTTGTTTTGCTCCAATATTTTGCATCAAATCCATACCTCCTTCAATTTTAGAAAGCGTTACCAATAATTAGTTTACACTACCCTTTTCAAAAAAATCAACCGATATGTCATATTATTTAGAAATTTTAATCTTCTCACAAAGAAAGAGAGTGAGACATAATTAAATGTTTCCTTCTCAAAGACCGATCATGACGTTTCTACAATCGTTAAGCTGTAAGAACAAGTTCGTTCAAAATGTTTTCCAAACAAAAAAATATCCGAGCTATCGAAAGTAGTTAACTCACGATAGTTCGGATAAATCATTGACCGAAATACTTATGTCCCAGCTTTTTTATGCTTCTGCCGTTTCAGGCGAAATTGTTTTATCATTATAAACTGTTGTATCTAATTCTTTTGTTACTTTACTTGTTATAACACCTGCTGTCATACTTCCGCTGACGTTCAATGCTGTACGCCCCATGTCGATCAGAGGTTCTACTGAAATAAGAAGTCCTGCAAGTGCAACTGGTAAGTCTAGTGCAGATAAAACAAGAAGTGCCGCGAATGTTGCACCTCCACCAACACCTGCTACTCCAAATGAGCTAATAGCTACAATAGCAATTAGTGTGGCAATAAACGATGGTGATAAAGGATTAATACCAACTGTTGGTGCAATCATAACGGCTAGCATTGCTGGATAAATACCCGCGCATCCATTTTGACCAATTGATAAACCAAATGACCCTGCGAAGTTTGCAATTCCTTCTGGAACGCCAAGCTGTCTCGTTTGTGTGTTCACATTTAGCGGTAAAGCCCCTGCACTTGTACGAGATGTGAAAGCAAATGTTAAAACTGGAAATGCTTTTTTTACATACATAATCGGGTTAACACCGACAAGCGTTAGTAAAAGTAAGTGAACAGCAAACATTGCTCCTAACGCTACATAAGACGCAATAACAAATTTACCAAGCTTCACGATAGCATCAATATCGCTCGTAGCGATTGTCTTTGTCATGATGGCTAATACACCATATGGCGTTAAGCGTAAAATTAATGTAACAACGCGCATTACAATTGCATAAATCATATCAATAACCTTTGAAAAAAGAGCTGCTTCTTCTGGCTTTTTACGCTTTACGCCTAAATAAGCAATTCCGATAAATGCAGCAAAAATAACCACTGCGATTGTTGAAGTTGGTCGTGCTCCTGTTAAATCTAAAAATGGATTCGCAGGCAACAATTCAATGATTTGTTGTGGAATTGTTTGGGCTTGCATTCCTGACAAATTCTCCTCTAATGCTGCTCCACGCTCGGTTTCAGCTGCTCCTTGTTCAATCTGAACAGCTTCTAAGTTAAATCCCGTTGTTGTCACAATCCCAATTGCTGCTGCAATGGCTGTTGTTCCAACTAAAATCCCAATAATTAAACCGCTGATTTTCCCAATGTTACTCGTTAATTTTAAGCGAGTGAATGCGGCCACAATCGAAACTAACACAAGTGGCATAACGATCATCTGAAGAAATTTCACATAACCGCTACCAACAATACTAAACCAATCTGATGTTTGAGCTGTCACTTCTGAAGTTGGTCCATATACCAATTGAAGAGCAAATCCAAATACAATTCCAAGTCCTAGAGCAGTGAATACACGCTTTGAAAATGAAACGTATTTTTTTTGCATCATATATAAACCAGCGATTAATGCCAGCATGATAATGATGTTAAGAATAACTAATAATAAAGTCAAAATAATTCCTCCTACAACACTTTCCAAATATAAGTCTCCTTTATTTATATTATAAGAATTCCAATAAGTCAACTCGGTTTTTGTGTTTTTTACGATTTTTCACTCTAATTGCTCGCCAATTTTTATATTTATCATCGTTAAAGCTTTAGCATACAAAAAAACATCCCTTTGTAACGGGATGTTTCGCATATGTATTTACATTTCATACAGTTCGTTTAGCCATCTAACAAATAAATGCTTTGGGAGCTCTAAGTAGTGTAAATCTGTATACTGTATATCAGACAGCGTTGTCCCCCTTGACATATAATAATACCACTGCCAACCAATATCTTTTGCAATGGCATACGACCTTGCCAAGTCTTGGCGCGCATCAGGTTGTTGCATATCACTCATCCACTGCTTTTCATCTGCATCGTATTCATAATAATGTAACGTAAATTTATCACACCAATAAGCGAGCTCTTGATGCGAAAACATATTTTCATCATCACAAACTTGTAACAGTAACATTCTTAGATTCTCAGGCGTATATGGCAATATAATCTTTTGACATGCATCTCTCATTCTTTTACCCTTCCTGCTTCACTTATTTCTTTTATTACATCATGTCCATGAAACTTTATCAATAAGAATTCGATAACGGTTTGATTACTTTTCTTTTACAACCTCTTCTCAATTTTATAATTTCAGACATAAAAAATAGCATTTTACCTTAAAACATTCAAACTAAATAGGAATATTTACCCTTTTTTTATTTTTGGGAATATTATAAATTTTAAGTTGTATCTATAATTTCCCAAAGGAGGAACACAATGAAAAGAACAAAAAAGACAATTGTATCCGTTGCTTTAGCAACAAGCTTAGCCCTTTCAATATCTAGTACATATACTGCAGCTGCTCCTGCTACTCAGGCTTCAGCGAGTCAAGCTTACAATGCGGTAGATAAAAAGGTGCTCAACAAAATTAATGTAGATAACATCTACAATGATATTGAATATTTAGCAAAAACGCCTCGCGTAGCTGGAACTGCAGCTGAACATAAAGCAGCTTGGTATATTCAAAAGAAATTAAAATCATTTGGTTATAAAGCAAACGTCGAGCCATTTACATTCGTTGGCTATACAGAAGCATCTAAAGTTGAACTTTCAGCTGATGGGACAAGCTATTCACCTAGCGCTTTCACATATAGCATAAACGGTAATGTAAGCGCTGAAGTTGTTGATGCTGGCCTTGGAACAAAAGAAGAGTTAACGAATCAAGACTTGACAGGCAAAATTGCACTGATTCAACGTGGCTCTATTAGCTTTGGTGAAAAAGTATTAAATGCAGCTGAAAAAGGAGCCAAAGCCGTTATTATTTATAATAATGCTGACGGTGAGTTAAACGGGACGCTTGGTGGAGCTAATGATGGTTATGTACCAGCTGTAGCTTTACCAAAAGCGGAGGGTGAACAGCTTCTTGAAAAAATAAAAGCAGGCAATCTAACAGCTACTGTAAATATTGAAGGTGCTGAAGTTAGTGAGCGTATTTCATATAACGTAACCGCAACAAAATCACCAACTGAAAAAAAACGCAACACGGATGATATCATCGTAATTGGGGCTCATCATGACTCAGTTGAGGGTGCGCCTGGTGCAAACGACGACGCATCTGGAACAGCAATGGTCATTGAATTAGCTCGCGTATTAAAGTCTCTACCAACAGATACGGAGCTACGCTTTGTAACGTTTGGAGCTGAAGAACTTGGCTTAATTGGTTCTCAAGAGTACGTGGATGGTTTATCTCATGATGAGAAAGATCGTATCGTTGGTATGTTTAACTTAGATATGGTTGGGAGCCGCGATGCTGGTGATTTAGTATTAAAAACAGCAGATGGAAAAGCTAACTTTGTAACAAAATTAGCTCAGGCGTCAAGCTTGCGCCTAAATGGTGCGGCTACTCCATATTCAGAGGGTGGACGCAGTGATCATGTTCCGTTTGCAGAAGCAGGCATTCCTGCTGCACTATTTATCCATGATCCAGCTGAACCATGGTACCATACACCAGAAGATAGCATTGACAAAATTAGTAAAGAAAAACTTCAAGATGTCGCTGAAATTGTGGGAACTGCCGTGTATGATCGGGCTCGACCAGATCATACAGGACCAAAAACACAAAAAGGAAAACCATTTAAAGCACCTGAGCTTTATTACCAGCAAGATCTTAAATAATAATGAGAGAACTCGGTTATACAACCGGGTTCTTTTTTATTAAAAAATACTGAAGCATAATAATCTCTTCTATTCTGACGATTATGGTATACTTTTATTGATACAGCTTCTTTTTGCTGTAGATTTGGTTATTATAAGGAGGAATATAATGAATTTGACGTTTATTAGCAGCTTTTCATCCGTTATCCATTCAAAAGTAAATTCAACTTAATTATGAAAAAGAGGTGAACAATCATTGAGTTTTACGATTGACAATTTAATTTTCCTTTTATCCATTCTTCTAGTTACGGGAGTCTTAACAGCAAAATTCTCTTCGCGTTTAGGTCTACCTTCCCTCGTACTGTTTATTATTGTTGGTATGATACTCAGTCATTACGTCTACTTTGACAACGCTCTTTTAGCACAAGGTGTCGGAGTAATTGCTCTCATTATCATTCTATTTGATGGTGGTATTCAAACAAAGTGGACCGACGTCAAAAGCGTCGTTCGCCCTTCTATTTCTCTTGCTACATTAGGAGTTTTAATTACAACTGTTGTAACCGGTGTATTAGCAAAGTACATTTTGGATGTTACTTGGCTAGAAGGCTTATTATTTGGAGCGATCGTTGGATCTACTGACGCTGCAGCCGTCTTTTCTGTTTTAGGATCTAAAAACATTCGTCAAAAGCTCACGTCAACTCTAGAAGCAGAGTCAGGTTCAAATGACCCAATGGCGATTTTCTTAACTGTTTCAATTATTGAACTAATCCAAGCACCTGAATCACCTATCTTTACTCTTTTCCTCGACTTTTTCTGGCAAATGGGAATGGGGTTACTAATGGGATTAGTGCTCGGAAAAGCTTCCGTATGGATTATCAATCGCATTAATTTAGATTCATCCGGTCTTTACCCAGTATTATCTCTTGCTTTAGCAGCTTTAACATATGGCGTCACTGCTTTTATTGGAGCAAGTGGATTGCTAGCTGTCTACATAATGGCTGTTATTATCGGAAACTCCCATTTAACATATCGTCATGCAATTGTACGCTTTAATGAAGGTTTTGCATGGATGATGCAAATTCTTATGTTTATTATTTTAGGTCTACTCGTCTTTCCAAAAGAGCTTATTGAGGTTACATGGCAAGGTATCTTATTGTCGTTTTTATTAATGCTCGTTGCTCGACCATTAGGTGTTTTCATCAGCATGCTTTTCACTAAATATACAATGAAAGAGCAGCTATTCATTTCGTGGGGAGGACTAAAAGGAGCCGTTCCAATTGTTCTAGCTACATATCCAATGATGGCTGGCCTTGAAAATAGCACACTTATCTTTAACGTGGTATTCTTCGTTGTTCTTATTTCTGCGTTATTACAAGGAGCAACCATTTCTCCGTTAGCCAATTACTTGAATTTCTCAGATGGTGAAAAAGAAGTGGTTCCACACAGTTTAGAACTTGTTTCGATGGGCAAAACCAATAATGAAATGATTGAGCTAAAGCTGGTTCCAGATGCCGCAATCTCTGGAAAATCACTTGAAGAACTTCCCTTGCCAGAAGATGTTTTAATTACGGCTGTTATCCGTGAAGAAAAGCTAATTACACCTCGCGGAAATACTAAAATCTTTTCTGGCGATACTCTGTACGTTCTTGTTTCTAAAAAGAAACGCGAGCGCGTTACGGAATATTTCCAAAAGAAAAAAACCTCTCTCGAAGAGGATGTATCTACCCCTTAAAAAAGCAAAGGCATCTCCTATTTTAAAGGAGTGCCTTTGTTTTTGTTTTCCTTTTGCATTAAATAAAGCGATTCGTAGTTTGGATGATGCTTCAAAAGCTCTGAAATTGTGACAAAACGATATCCTTTTTCCTTTAGCTCAGGCAGTATTTGTTTCAGTGCTTGAACCGTTTGCGTGCGATCCCCCCCTGTATCGTGAAACAAAACGATGTTGCCAGAGCTTGCATTTTTCAGAACTTGATGAACAATTTTGTCTACACCAGGGTTTCTCCAATCAAATGTGTCTTGATGCCATGACCATAATACAACAGTATACTGCTGATTTTTAGCTGCTTTCACCACTTTATCATCATAGTAACCAGTTGGTGGCCTAAAAAGATAGGGTTTAATACCCGTTATCTGCTGAATTTTGTCATCAGCCTTTTCAATCTCACCTTCTATTTTTACAGTATCTTTACCACGAACTTCTAAGTGACTATACGTATGATTTCCAAGTTCATGCCCTTCTTTAACCTCTCTTTTAGCAATTGTAGGATATTGAGTAACTCGGTCACCTAAAACAAAGAATGTAGCTTTTGCATTGTATTCTTTTAATAAATCTAGAATGAGTGGCGTATACGTTGGATCAGGTCCATCATCAAACGTTAATGCAATAATCTTTTCTTCACTTGTTGGAATTTCCCAAACAATATCACCTTTTTTCTCATAGTAAAAGCGGCTTTTCTTTGCTGCTTGTCCGTTCGATGCACCTGTGAAAAAGAGAAGTGCGCAAAGAAGCAAACAACCTTTTTTCATACGCTTACCTTCTTTCTTGTTTCTCTATTTGATCTTGCTCTAGTTGTGATATGACAATGGCTCGTAAGTCATTCTCAAAAAATGATTCACTGCATACATACGAATGCTTTGACAACTCCTCTTGTTTCGACTTTTGATTCACTCGACATCCACTCTCTTTCTTTTTAGAATGTTCTTTTAGGTTCTCCCAAATAAATGAAAACAAATCGATAAAAACAACCGTATTGCGTTTACTTTTAATGGAATGGGGAAAAATGTAAGAAATTGAACACTATACTCATTGAAGGGTTGATTTTGACAATTTCACTATAGATAAAGGAGACTGTATATGATCTATCGAATAGTAATAGTAGCTCTGTTTATCTTTACACTTAGTGCGCTTCAAACAAAAACGAACATATTGCCTTTAGCAAGTGAGCAAGAAAACGCTAGAAAAGGTACGTCCAGTCATCAAGGCTTTTCAATAAATGTATTACCTGACTATGAATTACAAAAAGAAGAAGAAGGAAAAGACATTATTTTCTCTACGCATTCACCTCATACTTGGATGAGAATTCAAGTCTTAGAAGTCGATACAGCAAATAAACTTACGTCGGTTAATACGGCTACATCTACTTTTGAAGAACAATTCGGAAAAGCTAAAATGATTGCCGATCAGCACCATATTAAGAAGCCACTCATTACTGCTTTTGAAGCCTACACTGATCAAGAAAAAGCGGCCTTATATATCGTAAAGGCTCCTAGCAAAGCACAAATACTAGTTATTATAACTAATATAAAAAAACATTCACCTGATGAACAAGAATTGTTTACTATGATTAATAGCATTCAATTAAAGGAGAGATAGTGTGCAAAAATATTTGTTAGTTCTGTTTACAGCAATTATGCTGACGGCTTGTGGAACAACACAAGAAAACTCTAAGTCCCATAATTCTTCTCATAGTACAAGTGATCAAGCTCCAAAAGAAAAAACATCAAAAGAATCCTCAGACACTTCATCTGATGAACAAACCATTCGTCTTCTTGAACAGATGATGGCGTATGAAAACGAAGGTATGCAAGAAGAAAAAATGGGGTTTTTAAAAACTAGTGAAAACCAAAAATATTCTTTATATGTCTTAGAAGGGTATACGTTTACAGAAGAAGAACCACGAAAAGATGTTATTTACTACGACGCTAACGATAAGCTGTGGATGCGTATTGAAGTTCTTCCTGATAACGTAGATTGGGACAAGGTAGAACAAGAAGCTCTAAAAGGATTAGAAGCTGTATCAACTGACGTTCAAAAAAGCTCTGTCACGTCTTATAATGAGACTTTTTCATTCCACAGTGTACATTCAGCCAGCAACGACAAGAACCGAACTACTTCATATTTAGTGAAGGCATCTGATAAGCGTCCAGCTATGCGGCTCACCATCTTCACTCCGGTTGAAACAGAAAATGTTAACGCCTTTTTAGAAATGGCTAATTCGATTGAAAATTTATAGACTCAAAAAGCCGAACACAAAGGTGTTCGGCTTTTTGAGTCTATTTTAAATCCATTAGCTTTGTTTTCAAGTCAGCTTCCATTTGATACAGCTCTGCTTCTGCTTCTGTTCTTTTTGTACGGCCTTCTTCTTGAATTTTTAATACTTCTTCAAGCGTAGTAATTAAATCTGATTGTGTTTGTCTAAGCGTTTCAATATTTACTATTCCTCGCTCGTTTTCTTTTGCTACTTCAATTGTATTTTGCTTTAACATTTCTGAATTACGTGTTAATAAATCATTTGTTGTTTTAGATACTTGTTTCTGAGCTTCCATTGCAGCTTTTTGTCGCAGCAGTGTAGTCGCAATTACAATTTGATTTTTCCAAAGGGGAATTGCAGTCAAAATAGAACTTTGAATCTTTTCTACAAGCGTTTGATTTACTTCTTGAATCAAGCGAATCTGCGGTGCACTTTGAACAGCAATTTGTCTACTTAACTTTAAATCATGAACGCGCTTTTCTAAACGATTAATGAATTGGCTTAAATCATTTACTTCCTGAGCCATCAAGTAATCATTTTTTGCTTTTGCTTCCTGCTGAAGTGCCGGCAACGCTTCATTTCTAAGCGTTTCTAATCGATACTCTGCAGCTCCGATATAAATATTTAACGCATCATAAAACTGTTTATTTTTATCATACAAACTATCTAACATTGTAATATCACGATAAAGCATTTGCTTTGAACGCTCTAATTTATCCGCAATCTTATCAATTTCAACGTTAATACTTTGATATTTTGTTAATAAATTTTGAATTGGCTTTGACAAACCAGAAAATACTCTGCTGATAAATCCTTTTTTCTTCGTTGTGAAATCATCTGGATTCACCTGACGTATTTTAGACATTAAGTCAGCAATCACATCTCCAACAGGACCTGTATCTTTCGTTTGCACATGCTGTAAAACAGACTGAGAGAACTGCGAAAGCTCCGACTGTGCGGCTACTCCATATTGAAGAATAGCCTGCTGGTTTTTATAATCGATTTGCTCGGCGATTTTCTGTGCTTTTTCTTGGTATTCAGGGGCTAAGTTATTGTATGTTGAAAGCTGCTTAGCTACCGGTTGGTCAAGCTGAGTAGCCAAAGTTGGTGATGCAAACGGATCATTTAAAAGTTCATCTAGCGATTGTTTTTTTTCCACTTCTTTCATATAAACCCCACCCTTATTTCATTCGATTTATTGGCGCATATTCTTCTTCATTTTGAAAATGTTGTTTTAAAACCTTCATTTCTACATCTAAACTTAGCACATCTTGAGAAAGTGCAGAATTTAAAAGCTGGTCATACTGTGTTGACAGTTCATGTATCACATTTTCAGCCTCATGAATACTTTCTTTTACATCAATACTTTTTGTAGGTTTAGATAATAAAAATACGTAGCGTTCAATAACCGTCACCGTTGCTTGCAAATAGTTCGTAAAAAATGGCTGAACACTTTTATAGCGCGCAGGCTCTTTTTCAACCATATCAACGATACTTTTCCCTACTCTATATAGCTTAGAAAGCTCTGTCCACATGTGAATTGATTTTAGCTTAAAGCGAGAACTGCTAATAACTTTTAATTGCTTACGTGCTTCACGAGCCTGATGCTTGATATAAGCAAGTTCTTCTCTATAAGGGTCTTTATATGCAATTCTAGCGCTTTTAAAAACGAAGAATATTGCTGTTAGTGCAGCCGTACCAAAGCTTAATAAAATGCTATCACCAATCCCTACACCAAACCCTAAATAACTAATTGGAATCGTAGCTGTACCAACAGTCCATACGATAAACAATCGTTTTAAAAATGTCACCACTTTCATGTCCGCTCACTCCTTATCGTCTCTATTTATGTTTAAAATCGTTACGTTTCACTTATTATGATAAGAATATTATACCATTTAACTCCTAGTTCTAAAATAAATTACCTTTATACGTTATATACGAACGAAGAGCAAATAAGTTTCAGTTCCCATAAAAAAAGCGAAGGCATGTTTGCCTTCGCTTTTTTCTTAGTCACGCTTATTGTAATCATATTGAGAACGATCTACTGGTTTAAAGCCTTCTGGGGTATGGAAACGTAATAAGTCACCATATACAAGCTTATCGGACAGCTCAAGCTTTTGTTTTACCAGTTCGTCGTATTTATCATATTTTTTTGCTTCTTCTTCTGGTAATTGCTCACCAGTTTCGTTATTGAATACTTTTTGGTCCACTTTTGTAATCTCAGGAGTTACAAAGTCACCGTTTCTAAACGGAACAATTTCCTGGTGGTCTTTTGAAAGTAAGTCTGTACCAAAGTCAATATAGTCTTTCGTATCAATACCTAATAGGTGCATAACCGTTGGGCGAATATCAACTTGACCACCGTACGTATGCTTCACGCCACCCTCTAGACCAGGAGCATGAATGAATAGTGGTACTCGCTGTAATTGCGCTTGTTCAAAGTCACCTACATCTTTACCAAGAACCTCAGACATTGCACGCTTATGGTTTTCAGAAATACCATAGTGGTCACCATACATAACAACCATCGTGTTATCGTATAAGCCAGAAGCTTTTAAATCATCAAAGAACTGCTTTAATGCCTCATCCAAATAGCGAGACGTTTGGAAATATTGGTCAACTGATTTATCGCCTGTAGTATGCGGCTCAATTGTTTGATCTTCCTCATCTAATGGATAAGGGAAATGGTTAGATAGCGTAATAAATTTTGCGCTAAATGGTTGCTTTAATTCTTTTAAATAAGGCATAGAATCTTTAAAGAATGGCTTATCTTCTAAACCATAGTTTAGCGTATCTTCCTCATTCATATCGTAATATGCTGAGTCGAAGAATTTATCAACACCAAATGACTTGTACATTTCATCACGGTTCCAGAATGTCTTACCATTACCATGGAATACTGCATTTGTATAACCGTTTTGGCCTAAAATAGCAGATCCAGCTTGATACGTGTTATTTGCCTTTGTTGTGAAAACTGATCCTTGAGGTAATGGGAATATTGAGTTTTCTACCATAAACTCAGCATCGGATGTTTTACCTTGACCTGTTTGATGGAACACGTTATCAAAATAAAGCGTATTTTTATCATTTCTAAGTGAGTTCATAAATGGCGTAACTTCTTCACCATTTAATTCATATCCCATCATAAATGTTTGTAATGATTCAAGTGAGATATAAATTACGTTCATATCCTTAGCTTTACCAAAGTATTCTTCATTTGGCTCAGCGTAAGTTGCTTTTGCGTAGTTTTCAACCTCTGTTACGTCACTGCTGTCAGCTAGAGCTCGTTGAGCTGACGATTTCGAGCTTTGAATAATGTCATAAACTGTATAGTTATATGCACCTAAATATTTAACTAAATAGTTACGGTCAAACGTACGTGTTAAAAGCTGTGGACGATCTGTTTCTGCAATGGCAATATTTGCACTTACAACTAGAACCCCAACTAAAAATACGCTTGTTACCGTACGTTTACTAATTGTTGTAGGTAAATCAAACTTCTTCCACATTATAAGTGCAATTAAAACAAAGAAGTCAATGAAATACAGAATATCTGTTGGCTGAATTAAAGCCATTGCACTTCCACCTAATTGACCAAAGTTATTTGATTGAGTTAAAACAGGTACTGTAATGAAGTCATTAAAGAATCGATAGTACACAACGTTTGCGTACAAAATAAATGATAATAAGAAGTTAATACCTAGTAATGCTCGTACCTTTCCTCTCCCTTTAAATAGTAAGGCAAAAGCAAAAAAGATAATTGCTGAACCGAGTGGGTTCATAAATAGTAAAAACTTTTGGATAAAATTCTCAAGACTTAAATTAAATTCAATTTGATAAACGGCATAAGTTTTAATCCAAAATAACAATACTGCAACTAAAAACAACGGTAATTGCTTAACAAAAATGTTTTTTCCGTTTGTCATGAGCTGTTTCATATTCCCACCTCTATATCTATTTGAAATTTGAGCTCATTTATTTTAGACGTAAATCTGGATGGATGTTAGTCTAAATTCGTAAAAAGAAATCTCCCTTACAAAAACTGTAAGAGAGCTAAACTGTTCTTTCACATTTTAACTCTTTAAAAAAAATTGTCAACACTCTTGCTGTATATTTTATTGAAAACATGAAAAAATAACTAGTTCATTGCTTCTTCTATTTATATGCCCAGCCTGTACAAACATCTACTTAAAAATAAATTTATCCTTATGTTCAATTTATATTTTTCTCAAGCTTTTTATCACCATTATGTTAAGTTTGCCATTCCTACACACTGACAATACGCTGGACACCATGAATTCTATATCTTATGCCATTCCATTTTTTTCTTAAGAAAAAGGACTTCTTGTTCTTTCATTGAAATACTATTCTAAATGTCGTTGTTATGACTGGTACATCATCTATAACTTAGAGGATCGAGAAGAAGAAAACAACCGAGTAGTTTTACTTCCGGTTTCTTTACCCAAATAGAATTGAAATGAAACAGTTGTAAATCATTTTGTTTCACGCCATATGCTTACACAAAATTACGTTTAAGTATATATAGAAAGTAAGATGATGGTCCATAACGAAATGATTTCAAAACCAACAAAAAATACGAGCAGCTTGCTCACCATAACTTCTTTTTCTCAAAAAATCAAAAGCAAGAATTTGATACGATTTTTAATGAAGATTTTCAGTTACCTTCTATTAATAAAAAGCATATCGGATAATAATGATGAAAAGCCCACACACCTGCTCAGATTAAAGAGCTGGAATGCAGGCTTTTTGCTATTAAAAATTCATTTTTGACTGCCCGCCATCTACATTTAAGCTTGCTCCAACAATCCACGAAGCTTTTTCAGATGCTAGAAAAACCACAGCGTTAGCTACTTCTTCCACGGTTCCAAAACGACCTGCTGGAATTTCATTTTTTACAAACTGATTAATTTTTTCAGGATTTTCTTCTAACCGTTTCTTCCAATTACCCGTTTCATGTAGAATACTTCCAGGCGCAATGCTGTTAACGCGTATGCCATAGGAAATCATTTCATCCGCAAATGACTTAGTAAAGCTAATTAAAGCAGACTTGGCGTTATTATACGTTACTTTACCTCCGCTTTCTCGGCCAAAAATAGATGTAATGTTTACAATGGAACCTGTTTTTCGTTCTTTCATATACTCTGCTGCAAGCTTGCTTAAATGAACCGCAGAAAAGTAATTAAGCTCCATCGCTTCATAAAACAATGATAAATCTGTTTCTAGCGCTTGCCCTCCATTGCTTCCGCCTGCATTGTTAATTAAAATGTCGATACCTTGAAAATCTTTTACGACATTTTCAATCAATTGAATGCGCTCGTCTTGTTTCGTCACATCTACTTTATATGTACGGATGTTGGTAAATTTCTGACTTAAACGCTCTAAGTCATCTTCACCTCGAGCTGCAACCGCAACATCTGCTCCTTCTTCTGCAAAGAGCACAGCAATTGCTTGACCAATCCCTTTCGTTCCACCTGTTATGAGCACCTTTTTACCTTTTAAATTTAAATCCATTATAATGCCTCCTTGTTTTTATTTAATAGTAATATATTAACTATTCTTTCGCAAAAACAAGCCTCATCGTGATATAATTTTTCTCGTGTGAACTTGACGGATAGGAGTACAAACATGAATCAAACATTCTCTAAAACGGAAAAAATGAAGCAGTTTTTATTTATCTTATTACCTATTTTGATGACGCAGTTCGGTATGTTTTCAATGAGCTTCTTTGATACGATGATGTCGGGTCGTGTAGGAGCAGATGATTTAGCAGGAGTTGCTATTGGCTCAAGCCTTTGGATGCCTGTATTTACTGGACTAAGTGGTATTTTAATGTCCATAACTCCTATTGTAGCTCAGCTGATCGGGGCTGATAAAAAGAAAAATGTCGCTTTTACAGTTGTTCAGGGACTATATGTTTCAATTATCATGGCCTTAATTGTTATTGTTATTGGATTCTTTGTCGTAAACCCCGTTTTAAACGCTATGAATCTAGATCCAAACGTAGCTCGGATTGCGTTAGATTACTTAGTGGCGTTATCAATTGGTATTTTTCCTCTATTCATTTATACCGTGTTACGTAACTTTATTGATGCACTGGGTCAAACAAGAACATCGATGTTTATTACCCTTCTTGGCTTGCCTATTAACGTTGCGTTAAACTACTTATTGATTTTCGGAAAATTTGGTTTCCCTAAGCTTGGAGGCGTTGGAGCTGGATATGCTACGGCTATTACTTATTGGTGCATTTTGCTCGTGGCAATTTGGATTATCACCAGAAAAGATCCTTTTCAATCATTTCAGGTATTTCGTACATTTTATAAACCCGCTTGGCCTTCATTTAAAGAAATACTTGGGATCGGCATTCCAATTGGATTTGCTATCTTTTTTGAAACAAGTATCTTCTCAGCCGTTACATTGTTTATGAGCGCATATGATACGGTGACAATTGCTTCTCACCAAGCAGCAATAAACTTTGCATCGTTTCTGTATATGATTCCGCTCAGCATTTCAATGACCTTAACAATTGTTGTAGGATTTGAAGCTGGTGCTAAGCGTTTTGAAGATGCAAAGATGTACAGTCGTATCGGTATTTTACTTGCCGTTTGCTTAGCTCTTTTAGGTGCAGTCTTTTTATTTTTATTTAAAGAAAAAGTAGCTGCTTTATACACAACAGATCCCAAAGTGTTGGCATTAACAACTCATTTTTTAATTTATGCGGTCTTTTTTCAATTATCGGATGCAATTCAAGCACCGATTCAAGGGGCTCTGAGAGGATATAAAGATGTGAACATTACCTTTTTTATGGCGTTGATTTCATATTGGGTAATTGGTTTACCACTAGGATATATATTGGCAAATTATACAGGACTTGCAGCTTTTGGATATTGGATTGGACTGATTAGTGGTTTGGCTGTAGGTGCAATTGGATTAAGCTATCGGCTTAAGACGATTCAAAAGCGTTTTATTTCATCAGCCCAGGCTTCGAAAACTGCATAATAAAAAAGAACGTCCAATGACGTTCTTTTTTTCAGATTGACGAGAAACCTGTAAGGTTCTCGTCAATCTGAGGCTCTTTTCATTTTTTATAGTGAAACAAGTAAATATTTCACAAACAAATCGTCGTTTTCCATAAAAATCGCCCATTACCTGACCTGTTTTGGTCAGGTAATGGGCGATTTTTTTCATGTTTTGACAAGCTGCCGTCAGATACGCCTGCATCTGGACAGACTTCAGCCCTCGATACCGGGCATATCGATACCCATTTAGCTCTTTTGC